>JAQCGQ010000038.1 GCA_027730465.1 Actinomycetota bacterium
TTTAAAATTAAGCCAAAGATTTAATAATCAGATTCCAGAGCTTCAAGTACTACGCCCAAATCTTGAGGAGATATATCTTCGAATGATTGGTGAATTAAAATGAATACCCTAAAAGAGACAGTACGTATTGGTGTACTTAGAAGTTTCCTTGAGGTTAAGCAGTTTATGCGACAGCGGGAATCTGTGGTCTTTACCTTATTTTTTCCAGTAATTTTGCTATTCATTTTTGGTACTGTATTTAAAGACACTATCGCACCAGGAGTTACCTTTAGCCAATACTTTGTGGCAGGCATGATCGCATCTGGTTTAGTAAATACTGGTTTTCAACAGCTTGCGATCACAATTCCAATGGAGCGAGATGATGGAACATTAAAACGCCTGCGCGGAACGCCAATGTCAGTTTCTTCATACTTTATTGGTAAGGCACTTCTTGTAACGATTTTAATGATCGTGCAAACCATACTGTTACTGTTTTTTGGCTCAGTAGTTTTTGATCTTAACCTGCCAACTGATCCAATGCTTTGGTGGAATTTCACCTGGCTAGTAATCCTAGGAAGTGCTTGCTCAACCGTTCTTGGAATTGCATTCTCAGTTGTGCCAAAAAGTGGGCGCGGAGCATCCGCTGTTGTCTCGCCGATAGTAATTATTCTGCAATTTTTTAGTGGAGTATTTTTTGTCTTCACATCACTTCCAGTTTGGATGCAACAATTTGCTGCCCTGTTTCCCCTTAAGTGGTTAACACAAGGCATGCGTTCGGTATTTTTACCAGCAGATTTCGCTACTCAGGAGGTGGCTGGTGATTGGGAAATCGGTAAAACTGCATTAATACTTATTATCTGGTTAGTTTTAGGATTAATTATTTCAATTAAAACATTTAAGTGGAGTAGGCAATGAAAATAAGAATATTCATATCTGTGTTACTAGCTACTACATTATTTGCCACTAGCTCCTCTGCAGTAACGCCTACGCCAAAACCAACTACTAAGGTAAGTAAGAAAGCAACACCAAAACCAGCCACATCGGCTAAGCCAGCTACTGCTAAACCGAGTGTGAGTTCAAGTGCCTCTACAACTAAGAAACCTACTAAAAAACCTACCAAGAAACCTGTTAAGAAAAAGAAGAAAGTTAAAAAAACTGCAACTCCAATCCCATCACCTTCACCAGTTTGGCCACCAGTTGGATTTACCACTAATGCTGGTATCTACGCAAAAATTCCTACCGTTAAAGAGTTACGTGGGTTACTTTCAGCAAAACTTAAATTAGCTGAGGATGTAAAAAAATGTGAGAAAAATGCTTGTGGGGCAGTCGTTGTTGCCGCTGATATTCAATGCCGCTGGTGGGAAATTAGATCCACGGTGTCAATGATTGATCCATCAGATCCTGCTAAGAAATTATTACTTGGAAGCCTTAGAACTACCCATAAGTCATTAAGTCCTAAGACTTATGCAAATATTTTATTAATAAGTGAAGAGCCTTTATATTTACCACCTGCCATAGACCCAGCAACAAATCAAGAACTGACACCTATTGCTAGAACTGGTATTTCAGTTGGAGGTATTTCTGTAACCTGCCATAAGGCGGCTACTAATGAAACTATTCCAACTAATATTTATACTCCATTTAAATAGAGATCGGGGATATTTTGCTTGGCGGTATTAATAACGGGCTGTATTTAATATCTTTATCTGGCTTCCTAGTTGTAGCCGTGTTAGCACTTATTCTTAGGTGGGCTTTTTCTCATAACAAATCTTTGATTGAAAAGGATAAAGTAATTGGATCAGAGGATCAATATGGCCTGCTAAAAGTTGCCCATAGCCCTAAAAATCATATTGAAGGTGAAATGATGCGACAAAAATTAATTGCGGTTGGCATAAGAGCAACCCTTTCACAAACTAAGAACGGCCCAAGAATTTTAGTATTTGAAAAAGACTTAAAGATTGCGAAAGCAACACTAAATAGTTAGCGATTTGCCCCCGGAACCCAAAGTTGATCGCCAATCTCTTTATTTGCAGTTCGGGCTAGAACAAATAAAAGATCAGATAAGCGATTTAAGTATTTTGCTGTAACTGGGTTTACACCAGAACCAAATGAATTAATAGCTTGCCAAGTATTTCGCTCAGCACGTCTAACCACAGTTCTTGCAACATGCATTAAGGCTGATGCAGCAGTCCCTGATGGAAGTACAAAGGTGCGAAGTGGTTGTAAAGACTCATTGTATTTATCGATTTGCTTCTCTAAATAATCAATTTGGGATTCTAAAACCCTTAATGGTTCTGTGGTTGGATTATCGACTACTGGTGTACAAAGATCTGCGCCAACATCAAATAAATCATTTTGAATTCTTACAAGCAGTTTTGTAATTTCATTATCTTTAATACCACCGAGTGCTAATACAACTCCAATTGAAGAGTTAGCTTCATCGACAGTGGCATATGCCTCAAGGCGTGGATCATTTTTTGAGGTTCGGCTCATATCCCCTAGTGAGGTAGTTCCATCATCACCGGTTTTTGTGTAGATACGGGTTAAATTAACCATGAACTCACCCTACCTTAAGCAATTACAATGGGGAATTATGGAACGACTACGGGTGGTTGGAGGTGCCAGATTATCTGGCACAGTCCAGGTTTCTGGCGCCAAAAACTCAGCGCTTAAATTAATGGCAGCGACATTACTTGCCCCTGGTGAATCAAAGATTACAAATCTACCTGCTATTGCAGATGTTGACTACATGGCGGAGTTATTAACTAGGTTGGGCTGTAGTGTTAAAGTAAATAATGAATTACATGAAGTAATTATTCAGGTACCAAAAAAATTAGGCCATAAAGCAGATTATGACCTAGTTAGAAAGATGCGGGCATCAATAAATGTATTAGGGCCACTAATTGCTAGGGAGTTAGTTGCTGAAGTAGCACTTCCTGGTGGGGATGCAATTGGATCTAGAGGACTTGATTTTCATATTAATGGGTTAAAAGATATGGGCGCAGAAATTCACTCAGAACACGGCTTTGTTATTGCTAAAGCACCTAATGGACTTAAGGGTGCGGCTATAACTTTGGAGTTTCCAAGTGTTGGTGCTACTGAAAATATTATGACAGCAGCCACCTTAGCAACTGGTGTGACCACTATTGATAACGCTGCGCGTGAGCCAGATGTAGTAGACCTAGGTGAATTTCTAATCGCAATGGGTGCAAAAATTACTGGACTTGGTACACATACAATCTCTATCGAAGGTGTTAAAAATTTGAAACCTACAACTCATGCCACATTAGCTGATCGAATTGTTTCTGGTACTTGGGCATTTGCTGCTGTAATGACAAAAGGTGACATTACGATTGAAAATGGGCGAGTAGATCACCTTGAGATGCCACTTGATAAATTAGTTGAAGCTGGCGCAGTAGTTACAACTACTAATAATGGTTTTAGAGTGAAAATGGATAAACGCCCAATTGCAGTAGATGTTGCAACACTTCCCTATCCTGGCTTTCCAACTGATTTACAGCCAATGGTAATTGCACTAAACGCAATTGCTGAAGGCACATCCTTAGTAACTGAAAATGTGTTTGAGGGCAGATTTATGTTTGTAAATGAATTACTTAGGTTAGGTGCGAATATTCAAGTAGATGGTCATCATGCTGCAATTACTGGAATCCCTGAGTTATCAGCTGCCCCAGTTGCTGCCACAGATATTAGAGCTGGCGCGGGGCTAGTGTTAGCAGCTCTCGTTAGTGATGGCGTAACTATTATTGAAGATGCTTATCACATTGATCGTGGGTATCCAGATTTTCCAGCTCAACTTCAATCATTAGGTGCAGATGTCAGTAGAAATTAATTTTCCAGATCGCAACTTAGCTCTTGAATTAGTACGGGTTACTGAAACTGCCGCAGTTGCTGCCTCTGCTTGGGTTGGCCGTGGCGATAAAGAGGCTGCTGATGATGCTGCTGTTAAGGCAATGCGCAAGATGATTAATACTGTTGATATGTCTGGTGTAATAGTTATTGGTGAGGGTGAGAAGGATAAAGCACCCATGCTTCACAACGGTGAAGAGGTCGGCAATGGAAATGGGCCTGCTTGTGATGTGGCGGTAGATCCAATTGATGGCACCACACTAACTTCAAATGGATTAAATGGCGCGGTTAGTGTGATTGCGTTAGCACCTAGGGAAAGCATGCTTAATCTAAAGGGTGCTTATTATATGAACAAAATTGTCACCGGCCCTGAGGCAGCTTCAGTTATTGATATTTCAGTTCCAGCTGGTGAGAATGTTCGTAGAGTAGCAAAGGCAAAAGGTTTAGACGTAAGTGAAATTACAGTTGTAGTTTTAGATCGGCCAAGACATGATGAATTACTAAAAGAGTTACGCAAGGCTGGGGCACGCATTAGATTAATTAGAGATGGTGATGTCGCAGCAGCAATTGAAACTGCTAGAGCTGGTACAGGTATTGATATCTTGATGGGAATTGGTGGTACACCAGAAGGTGTTGTTACCGCAGCTGCTATGCGTGCTCTTGGCGGTGTAATTCAAGGACAACTTATGCCACAAAATGAAAAAGAAAGAGCCGCAGTTAAAGAAGCTGGGCATGATCTATCAAAAATTTATTTAACAAATGATTTAGTTGCCTCTGATGATGTTTTCTTCTCAGCAACTGGAATTACTGATGGTGAATTACTAAGGGGAGTAAGGCATACTGCTTTTGGTGCAATTAGTCACTCATTAGTAGTTAGAGGAAGATCAAAGACGGTTAGAATTATTGAAACTGAACACCGCTTTAGTTAGAGGCACTTTCACCAAGAATCGATACTCGATTTTTAGAAACTGATATAAACCCACCATTAATTACAAAGTCATTTGTAGAACCATCAGTTGCCTTTATTGAAACTGTGCCATCTGCTAAAACTCCAAGTAGTGGAGCGTGATCAGGTAATACGCCAAGATCACCTTCAAGGGTGCGAGCAGAAACCATCTTGGCTTCCCCACTCCACACCCGCTTCTCTGGTGTAACTACCTCAACTTTTAACAGATTCTCAGCCATATTAAGACTTGGCCAATTCTGCTGCTCTTCTTTCAACATCATCTAAGCCACCACACATAAAGAATGCCTGCTCTGGAACATGGTCATACTTTCCATCAGCGAGCGCTTCAAAGGCGGCAATCGTTTCAGTTAGTGGCACAAATGAACCTTCAAGGCCGGTGAAGACCTTTGCCACGAAAGTATTTTGAGAAAGGAATCGTTGAATACGACGAGCTCTTCCTACCAAAATACGATCTTCTTCAGATAATTCATCAATACCTAAGATTGCAATAATGTCTTGCAAATCTTTATATCTCTGCAAAATCTGCTTAATTCGGTTAGCAACTCGGAAGTGATGCTCACCAATATAGCGAGGATCTAAAATACGAGATGTTGAATCAAGTGGATCAACAGCTGGATAAATACCAAGCTCTGAGATCGGACGAGATAACACTGTTGTCGCATCTAAGTGAGCGAAGGTTGTGTGTGGGGCTGGGTCAGTAATGTCATCTGCAGGAACATAAATTGCCTGCATAGATGTAATTGAGTGACCACGAGTTGAAGTAATACGCTCTTGCAGCTGTCCCATTTCATCAGCGAGAGTTGGTTGGTATCCCACCGCAGATGGCATACGACCAAGAAGTGTTGAAACTTCAGAACCTGCTTGCGTAAATCGGAAAATATTATCGATGAATAAAAGCACATCCTGCTTTTGCACATCACGGAAGTACTCCGCCATAGTTAGAGCAGATAGTGCTACTCGAAGTCGTGTGCCAGGTGGCTCATCCATTTGCCCGAAGACCAATGCGGTCTTGTTAATAACACCAGTCTCAGTCATTTCAAGGAATAAGTCATTACCCTCACGAGTACGCTCACCAACACCGGCGAATACTGAAACACCACCAAAGTTTTCAGCTACTCGATAAATCATCTCTTGGATCAACACAGTCTTACCAACACCTGCGCCACCAAATAATCCAATCTTTCCACCCTTTACATAAGGGGTTAGGAGATCGATAACTTTAATTCCAGTTTCAAACATCTCAGTCTTTGATTCAAGTTGATCAAATGCTGGAGCGGTTCGGTGAATTGGCCATCTCTCTTTAATATCTAATGAAGAGGTTGGTACATCTAATGATTCACCCAAAGTATTAAATACATGTCCCTTTGTTACATCTCCTACTGGAACTGAGATCGCACTTCCAGTATCGGTAACAGTTGAACCGCGCACCATGCCGTCAGTTGGTTGCATAGAGATAGCGCGTACTAGATTGTCACCAATATGTTGGGCGACCTCAAGTGTTAACTTCTTGGTCTCACCCCCCAATGTGACATCAATATTTAACGCATTAAATATGGCTGGCATTGAATCGGCTGGAAACTCAATATCGACTACCGGTCCAATTACACGGGCAACTCTTCCGGTTGCTGTTTTGACTGACATTATTCACTCCCTGTGCTAGCTGAAGCGAGCGCATCTGCGCCGCCTACGATTTCACTGATCTCTTGGGTAATTTCGGCTTGACGAGCCGCATTT
>JAQCGQ010000039.1 GCA_027730465.1 Actinomycetota bacterium
TTGTTCAACCTACGCCGAACTGGCAATAAGTGAGTTTGGTATTAAAGGATTTTTTATGGCTATCAGCAGGTTAGTAAGGTGTAATCC
Organism: Actinomycetota bacterium; assembly: GCA_027730465.1. Lineage (GTDB taxonomy): Bacteria > Actinomycetota > Actinomycetes > Nanopelagicales > Nanopelagicaceae > Nanopelagicus. The sequence goes on from JAQCGQ010000039.1 coordinate 88, forward strand.
TTTTTCAAATGGTGGGGTCGATTACCCATCTAAAAACGCAGTAATTAAAATTAGAGAGCGGCAGGTAGCCTAATGGGAGGCATCCTAAACCCCTTATATACCGCTGTTTCTTGGGTAATGATCACATTCCATGATCTTCTAGCTTTCACCAACAACGAGGATCTGCAATGGTCAGTTGGAATTATCGCACTCGTTATAGTCATCAGAATCATCTTGATTCCACTATTTGTAAAGCAAATTAAATCACAGCGGGCATTAACCGCACTCGCCCCCCACATGAAAGAGATTCAAAAAAAGCATAAGGATGACCGGCAGAAACAATCAGAGGAAATGATGAAGCTCTATAAAGAGCATAAAACAAATCCACTTGCCTCTTGTTTTCCAATCCTGGCGCAGGCGCCAATATTTTTTGCTCTCTTCACAGTACTAAATGGTATTAGCCAAAATAGACCCCACGGACTACTAAAAGGTGAATACCTACTATCTGCTCAAGGAGCTAGTTTTTTTGGTGCTCCACTTTCTGGCACATTCCTAGGATCAAGTGATACCACCACAAAATTAATCACCGTTGCTTTAATTATCTTTATGTCAGCAACCACCTTCACCACCCAACGACAGTTGATGGTTAAGGGAATGCCAAAGATGGACTCTTCAAATAATATGATGTTGCAACAACAAAAAATCATGTTGTATTTATTTCCAGTTATTTTTGCTGTAACTGGTGTTAACTTTCCAATTGGAGTATTAATTTACTGGTCAACTACAAACCTTTGGACTTGGGGCCAACAGTTCTATGTAATTAAGCGAAACCCAACACCAGGTTCACCTGCTTATGAAGAGTTACAAAAGAAAAAAGCTGCTAAGGGTTTAATTGAAGATAATAATGAAGCCCCAAGTGGTGACACAATTGTTGAAAACCCAACCGAGCAAACCGGGCAGAGGAAGCAACCAAAAAAGAAGAAGAAAAAGCGTAAATAACTAAATCAGTACAAAAACTATCAAACTAGCATAAATCGTATATTGGAGGAAAAATGGCTAAAAAGAATGAAGTAGTAGAAGAGAAGGTTGTTGAGAAGAAGAGCTTGATTGCCCAACTTGAAGAAGAGGGCGATGTAGCAGCTGACTACCTTGAGGGATTACTCGATATCACAGATCTTGATGGCGACATCGACATTGATGTTGAGAACGACCGCGCAGCCCTAGCAATTGCTGGCGGCAAATTAAGTCACCTAGTTGGTGGCCGAGGCGAGGTTCTAGATTCCCTTCAAGAGCTAACCCGCCTTGCGGTGCACACCTCATTAGGTGAGCGAAGCAGGTTAATGCTTGATATTGATAACTTTAGAAGTGATAAAAAGGTTGAGCTAGCTGAGCTAGCTAAACAGACCGCTGAAGAGGTTAAATCAACTGGTGAGGCAATAAAACTGCGCCCAATGAACGCCTTTGAGCGAAAGGTCATTCACGACACTATCCAGGAGATTGGCCTAACTAGTGAGTCTGAGGGTGAAGATCCAGATCGCTGCGTGGTAGTACTTCCTTCCTAAGGTTTCACGTGAAACCAAATCCTGATCTACTCACCTTTTTTAAGGGTGGGCAGGATCAGATTCAAGCCTTTGCCCAGATCCTGACAACTAAAGGGATTGAGCGAGGTTTAATCGGCCCCAAAGAAGGGGATCGGATTTGGGATCGCCATATAGCCAACTGCCTTCCAGTAACAACTCTTATCCCGCAAGGGGTGCGGGTTGTAGATATTGGATCAGGAGCCGGACTTCCTGGAATCGTAATTGCCCTAACCAGGCCTGATCTAAAAATGACCCTAGTTGAGCCCCTTCAAAGGCGGGTGGATTTCTTAAATGAGGTTATCGCAGAACTTAACCTTCCTATCGAGGTAATTAGGGGAAGAGCGCAAATAGTTAAAAAGCAGTTTGAGGTGGTAACCGCTAGAGCAGTTGCCCCCCTTGAAGAGTTGATCAAAATCAGTTGGCACATGATCCCAAAAGGCGGGGCTCTTTTGGCCATAAAAGGAGCAACTGCTGAAGTAGAGCTGGCAGCCACCAGCCTTAAAAAAGGGTCAACGGCCCAACTACATGAGATATCACTACCTAATCTGCCTGTGGCTAGGGTGGTTGAGGTGAGGAAAGGTGCTTAACTTTCGCCCATGAGGGCAGATGATGTTTCACATGAAACAAACAATCAGGGCGCACCGGGGCCAAAGCCAGTAATTGGGGTTAGGCGGCTTAAGGAGCCAATGATCGCCCCATTCAAAACCCGCATCTTCACCATCGCTAATCAAAAGGGCGGGGTAGGTAAAACAACTACCGCGGTAAATCTAGCCGCAGCCCTTTCAATGGGCGGCCTTAAGGTTTTAGTAATTGATCTAGACCCACAAGGAAATGCTTCAACTGCATTTGGAATTGATCGGGTGAATACTGCCGGAATTTATGATGTTTTAATTAATGATCTACCCATGGCAAATGCAGTGGTTAAAGTTGCAAACTTTCCACACCTTGAAGCGATTGCAGCAAACTCTGATTTAGCGGGCGCTGAAATTCAACTAGTCCCAGCAGTTGCTAGAGAATTTAGATTACAAGCTGCGCTACAAACATTTTTGTCCGCTAAACAAAATGCCGGACAGTGCTTTGATTATGTCTTTATTGATTGCCCACCCTCACTTGGCCTATTAACGATAAACGCTCTAGCAGCAGCCGATGAAGTATTGGTGCCAATTCAATGTGAGTACTACTCACTTGAAGGATTATCGCTATTACTTGAAACATTAGGTGAGGTGCAAAAGCGATTAAATCCAAAAATATCCTTAACCACAATTGTATTAACCATGTTTGATAGTAGAACCAGACTTGCAAATGATGTGGCAGATAATGTTAAAAAACATTTTCCTAATGAGTTAATTAATATTCCAATTCCAAGAGCGGTTAGAGTTTCAGAGGCACCTTCTTATGGACAAACCGTAATGACATATGACACATCCTCACCAGGTGCTATTGCATACATGTCAGTTGCAAGAGAGATTGCAAATAGGGGTGGTGCGCCAATTAATGTCAAAAACGAGAGTGCTTAATTAAATGAGTAGTCGCAAAGGTGGTTTAGGCAGGGGATTAGATGCCCTAATTCCACAATCAGTAATTCCAACAGAGATTAAAACAAGTAGCGGAGTAATAACTGCTAATCGAGATGAAATAGAGTTAAGTAACATTAGCGCTAATCCAAAACAACCAAGAACTAATTTTGATGAGGATCAATTAACTGAATTGGCATTATCAATTAAAGAAGTAGGCCTACTTCAACCACCAGTAGTTAGATCAATTGGAAATGGTAAGTATCAATTAATTATGGGTGAGCGCCGCTTTCGGGCAGCAAAACTTGCGGGATTAAAAAGTATTCCAGTAATAATTAGGCAAACTAGTGATGATCAATTACTGCGGGAGGCGATCGTTGAGAATATTCACCGGAGTCAACTTAACCCACTGGAGGAGGCAGCTGCTTATCAACAATTATTAAACGACTTTAACTACACCCATGATGAGTTAGCGGTAAAACTAAGTAAGTCTCGTCCAGTAATTACAAACACCATGCGCTTACTTAATTTACCTGTATCAGTACAACGCCGAGTTGCAGCGGGTGTTATCACAGCAGGACATGCCAGGGCGCTTTTATCACTTACGGATGAAAAAGAGATTGAAAATCTTGCTAATCGAATTGTGGCTGAAGGTTTAACAGTTAGAGCAGTTGAAGAAATTGTGGCAAGTGGTGGGGCTAAAGTAAAAGCTGGCTCAGTTCGAAGTGGAAAAATTCTTGCGCCTAAACTTAAACAAATTTCAGATGATTTAGCAGATCATCTAGATACCAGAGTCAGTGTTGAATTGGGTAAGAAAAAAGGAAAGATAGTAATTGAGTTTGCAACCATTGAGGATTTAGAGCGGATAAGTAAGGTAATTAAAAACTAATTTATCTGCCGGCTATCCATCTCAGCTTTAATAACTCCTGCTAAAGATTTAATACCTTCAGTAATGCGCTCAGCTGTTGGGTAGCAGTAAGAGATACGAAGTGACCAAGAACCAAAACCATCTGCATAAAAAGCAGTTCCTGGCACATATGCCACCTTGGCAGCAATTGCCTTTGGAACTAAAGCGTTTGTATCAATTTCTGGGGGTAATGTGATCCAGATATAAAAACCACCAGCTGGTTTTGTCCAAGTAACATTTTTTGGGAAGTACTTATTTAAAGCAGAAAGGGCGGCATTCCGGCGCTCTTTATATAACTTAGCAAAACTTGCAATCTGATCGCGCCAAGGCTGATTAGCTAAGTAGCTTGAGATAACTAGTTGAGTAAAATTTGAGGGACAAAGTATTGAGGATTCAGAGGCAATCACCATTTTATCTTTTAAGGATTGCGGAACTAATGCCCAACCAACTCTAAGGCCTGGCGCAATTGTCTTTGAAAAGGTTCCAAGATAAATAACATTTTCTGAATCACTAGCCCGCATTGCATTTGGAGATGGTTTATCAAATCCAAGTAAGCCATATGGGTTATCTTCAACAATAAATATCTCTTCACTTCGGCAGATCTCAAGGATCTCACCTCGCCTATCAGCCGGCAGTAATACCCCAGCAGGGTTTTGATAATTTGGAATCAGATATAAAAACTTAATCTTTCGACCAATTGCTTTTGTAATTTTAATTGCATCCCTAAGTGCTTGCGGAATTAAACCATCTTCATCCATACCCACATGCACAACCTGGGCTTCATATTGCTTAAATGTGCCAAGGGCGCCAACATAGGAAGGAGCCTCAACTAAAACCACATCACCTGGATCAATAAATATTCGAGAGATTAGATCAAGTGCTTGCTGGGAACCGGTTGTAATAATTACATCATCTGGGTGAGCTTTAATTCCCTCTAGCGCCATCACATCACAGATCTGCTCTCTTAGCTTTGGATGACCTTGCCCACTGCCATACTGCAAAGCCTCTGCGCCATTTTCTAAAATAAGTTTTTTGGTAACTGAAGCCATCATTTCCATTGGCAAGGCCGAAAGATTTGGCATACCACCAGCTAGGGAAACAATTTCTGGCCGACTTGCTACAGCAAATAGAGAACGAATCTCACTAGCTTTCATACCTTGGGCGCGATGAGCAAAACGCTCTGACAGATTCTCTGGTTCACCAATTTGAACACGGGTGGCATCAACAGGTGGCACAACTCTTAAATCTCTACCTGATTTCATTAACCAAGTTTGCCATACAAACCAACGGTGATAAAACTAATTACGGAGTCCAGCCCGCCTAAGGTCAGATATGCGCAGAGTTCCAGTTTTAGCATCATCATCAGCGGATAGATAAAGCCGCTGAACTGCCACAATCATTGCCTCCGCTAATTGATCACGAAAAGCTGGGGAGCCAAGGCGTTTAGCATCTTGAGGGTTAGATAGATATCCAAGATCAATGCGAACAGTGGGCGCGGTAGTTAATTTGAGTAAGTCCCAACTTTTCCCATGGGTGCGGCAATTTAATAGATCAGTTCTGGCGCAAATTTCTCGCTGGATTAAATTAGCAAACCGCTCACCAACTACTGAGTGCACACCGGCACTATCTCTACCGTAGTAGTAGGTAGCAACACCATTTGCTTTTTCATTTTTGTAACTATCAACCTTAAGTGCGATGACTAGATCAGCATTTACTGAGTTTGCAGTAGCAATTCGATCCTTCTCAAGTGGTGAATTCTTAGCACTCCTAGTTAAAACTACATTTACACCAAGGGCTATTAATCGTCCTTCTAATCGTTGGGCTAAATCAAAAACTACTTCAGACTCAATTACGCCATTTTGATTCTCCCCCGTAAAATCACCACCCCAACTTGGGTCAATCACAATTACCTTACTAGCAAGTGCTGGGGAGGCAATCGCGTGGCGAATACTCTCACGCAAAGCAGTAGGGGCTCCACCTGAAACAGTTTTTACTAATCGCATCAACGAAATTAATGTAGTGGGACCACACTTACCATCAACTACCACCCCAACTGATTTTTGAAACTCTTTTACTGAAGCCTCAGTCGTACTTCCATAAATACCATCAACTTTGCCACAGTTAAAACCCATTTGAATTAATCGCTCTTGCAGATTACTAACATCATCACCACGCATTAATGAATTAGCTTGCAAGGCCAATATCCGATCACCAAGTTTCCACCTGGCCTCATCTACACAGCGCTGCGTGATTTCATTTATTAAACCAGTTGCAGTTAAGCCACGTTCTTGTTGAAAAGCTTTTATCCCTTGAGCTAAGCGTTCATCAAATAAGTCAGTGGGATTGCTATGAATACCTAACCTAGTTAGCGTATTAGCAATTACAGCAACTGCATCTGAGCGATCACCGATTTTTAATTGATCACTCATATAAGCCTTAAATTTATTAT
>JAQCGQ010000040.1 GCA_027730465.1 Actinomycetota bacterium
CGACTGCAGCGTGAAATTGATGGATTAACCGAACGAATTAATTCTCGAACAAATGTGATTGCAAAAAGGTTTGATAAAATTAAAGTCATACTAGATAAGTTTGGTTACATAAACAATGATGCAATTGCAAAATCAGGAAAGATGCTTGCAAAAATTTATGGCGAAACTGATTTACTTATTGCCGAATCAATTCAGTCTGGAGTTTTTAGTAATCTTTCACCGGCAGATTTAGTCTCAGTTATATCATCTTGCATATACGAGTCGCGAAATGAGGAAGCGGCAAAAGTTCCAAGAGGTGATATTCAAATCGCATTGGCAGCTATTTCAAAAATTTATTCTAAAATTCATGATGCCGAAAGTGATCTAAACCTAGAACCTATGCGGGCTCCAGATTTTGGATTTTGTTGGGCCTCTCATAAGTGGGCGAGTGGTCAGTCTTTAACTTCTATTTTAAAAGGGACTGATCTAACTGTCGGTGATTTTGTAAGATCTATGAAACAAATAATCGATTTACTAAGGCAACTAAGAGCCGCTGCACCTGAACTTCAATTAATAATTGATCAGGCGCTATCTAAAATTGACCGTGGTGTTATAACTTATGCTGGGGCAGCAGTATGACTCTAATGCTCTTAGATAGTGCTTCACTTTGGTATCGAGCTTACTTTGGTATGCCCGACACCTTAGTTTCCCCAACTGGTCAACCAGTAAATGCAATACGCGGTTATTTGGATATGACATCGCGCTTACTAGTTAAGTACCAACCGAATCGAATTGTGGCTTGCCTGGAAGGTGATTGGCGCCCATCATGGAGAGTTGAATTATTTCCTGATTATAAACTTAACCGCTTGGATGATGAAGGGGTTGAAGAAGAACCCGATACCTTAGGTCCACAAATTCCAATATTACTTGATGTTTTAGATGCACTCGGTATTCCATTGCTAGGTGTAGATGATTACGAAGCAGATGATTTAATGGCTACATTCAGCGTGAAACAGCCTGGTCCAATACGAATAGTTACCGGTGATCGCGATCTTTTTCAACTAGCTGATGATAAGCGTGATGTAAAGATCGTTTACCTAGCCAAGGGGATATCTAATCATGATCTAGTGGATTTAAAATGGATACAGGATAAGTACCAAATACCAGGAGATCGGTATGCATTATTTGCAATGATCCGTGGAGACTCATCTGATGGTTTACCTGGCATAAGGGGAATCGGTGAGAAAGGCGCGATGGTAATAGCAAATCTGTTCAAAAGTATGCCTGAGGTAATGCAAGCGGCAGCTGATTCAGATGAAAGATTAAGCCCAAACATAAGAAAAAAACTTCTTGAAAGTAGTCAATATGCTTCCGTTGCACCAAAGCTAGTTAGTTGCGCGTTAGATGTTTCAATTCCGGAAATGGAAATATCTATCCCTAAGAAACCAAAATCCCTTGAAAAAATAGTAAAGCTAAAAGATGATTTTGGTCTTGGTGCCAGCATTGATCGCATAATGAGTGCGCTTAACTGGGTTTAGTATGAATTTCCTTTACGCAGCTATTGCAGGATTAATATCATCAACTGCTTTTGAGCCAGTGTCATTTTGGCCTTCCGCTTTTATAGGATTGATGATCTGGTATTTTCTATTAATTAAGTTGAACTTGAGAAATAGAGTATATATCTCTTATATTTTTGGCTTAGGCGTTCTCCTGCCAGTTCAACAATGGACTGGGATATATGTTGGCAATCTTCCCTGGCTAATACTTTGTTTTGCGCAGGCCACTTTCTTTATATTTCCAGCTTACTTGGTTGGAAAGAAGAAAAAATTCAACCAGCTTGTCTTTGCCTTATCGTTTGTAGTAGTTGAGCTTCTTCTACGAACAGTTCCTTTCACTGGATTTGGATGGTCTCGACTTAGTTTTACTCAACTAGATGGTCCCTTACAATTTTTGTATTCAGGTGGCGGTGTTGTACTAGTTGCATTTTTTATTGCTTTAATTAGTTCGGTAAAGTCAGTATTTAATCTAATAGTAATTTTCTTAATCATTGGTGGACTTTCTCTTCTTCCACGGATAGAAATAACAAAAGAGAAAAGCTCCGTGGCACTCGTTCAAGGGGGAGTGGTCAATCTTGGGTTAGATTTTAACTCTAAACCTAAGGAGGTTTTTCTTAGGCACCTAAAGCAAACTTCAACTTCAGTAAAAGCTTCTCAGGTAGATCTTGTAATCTGGCCAGAAAATGCTGTGGATATTGATGTTAATACCAATGCGGAAGTTAAGAACCTAATAAGTAATCAATCTGCTTTTCTAATGACGCCATTATTAGTTGGTGGAATTACAAGGTCTGGGGCTGACCTTTTTAATCGCTCATATTTATTTGATCCAGAGATCACGCAGGTGTATTCAAAGCGATACCTGACGCCATTTGGAGAGTATTTACCAGTAAGAACTGTTGCTAGTAAAGTCTCTAATTATGCAAATCAAATAACGGATTTTAAAGCCGGAGTTGACGATACCAAATTTAAAATAAAAGATGCCACATTTCAAACTTTAATCTGTTATGAACTTATAAATGATATTTTTCGTGATCAAATCAGTGAAAATTTTCTTGTTATACAAACAAATAATGCCACTTTTGGGAATACTGCTCAATTAGATCAGCAATTCAATATTGCTCGTGTGAGAGCAATGGAAACTGGCAGATATATTGCATATGTTTCAACTACTGGAACTACCGCTTTTATTGATAATCGCGGAAAAGTGATAGATAAACTAACAAAATTCAAGCCTGCGACATTATTTGGTGAGGTGACTCATGTTGAAAAGCGAACATATACTCAGATTTATGGAAAATTTTTGGAGTATCTAGCAGGAGCCGGTCTTTTAGCAATTATTTTTTATCGAAGATGGGGGAGAAATTGGTAAATGTCCTCGCGATTATCCCTACATATAACGAGTCTGCCAACATAGTCGAGCTTCTTACTCGTGTAGATAACGTTCGATCAGAGCTAAGTAGTAATTATAAAATTGATATAGTAATTATTGACGATAATTCACCAGATAAAACTATAGAAATTGCTAAGTCTTTACAAATGAAGAATTTATCAGCATTAAATAGAACTAAAAAGTCGGGGCTTGGTCCAGCGTATTTAGCAGGATTTAACCTCGGTTTAACAGGTGATTATCAATTTTTCATTCAAATGGATGCAGATTTAAGTCATATGCCAGAGCAACTAGAGAATCTACTTGAGTCAGCATCTAGTAAAAGTTTAGTTATCGGAACTCGTTGGATGCCAGGGGGATCCGTAGTTAATTGGCCATTTCATCGCCGTTTTATCTCCAAACTTGGTACAAAATATGCTTCTATTGCCCTAGATCTTGATTACAAAGATCTGACCTCTGGATATCGAATACTTCCAAGAGAGATGCTAGAAACAATTGATCTAAGTGGCATTAAGACAAAGGGGTATGGTTTTCAGATCGAAGTTGCTCTTAAGGCACATGATGCTGGATTTGAGATTAAACAGGTACCAATAACCTTTATTGAGCGAGAAAACGGCAGATCAAAGATGGGGCCCAAAATCGTGTGGGAGGCTTGGTTTAAGGTCAGTATCTGGGGCTTTAAACGTATAATTAGTCGCCGATAATCTACATTATGTAAAATAAGAAAGATCTAGCTAGAGGCTAACTCCTCGATTGGCAGACAACTGCATACTAAATTTCGGTCGCCGTAGACGCCATCAATTCTGCCCACAGTTGGAAGATACTTTCCTGTCCGACCTATTCCAAACTCTTGGCCGTTAGGAAATGCAGCATCCTCCCTTGAATATTTACGGTCCCACTCTTGGGAAACCAAATCTCCAATTGTGTGCGGTGCATGTCGTAGCGGTGAATCCTCAATCGTGATTTTACCTGACTCGATTTCAGAAATCTCACCTCTAATACTTTCCATAGCAGCTAAAAATCTATCAAGCTCTCTAATATCTTCAGACTCAGTTGGCTCGATCATCATAGTTCCGGCTACTGGAAAACTCACAGTAGGTGCATGAAAACCATGATCCATTAACCGCTTAGCAATATCATCAACTGTTACGCCAGTGCTCTTAGTCAGTGGCCTAATATCAATGATGCACTCATGGGCAATATGGCCATTTTGACCGCGATAAAGAATTGGAAATAATGGGTCAATCTTTTTTGCAAGATAATTAGCGGACAAAATCGCAACCTCAGTTGCCCTTGTTAATCCTACGCCGCCCACCATACTTATATACATCCAAGAAATTGGCAGAATCGATGCTGAACCAAATGGTGCACCAGAGACCGGACCTGGTCCAGTTTGCGGACCCGCTAAATGATTATCTGGGTGATTAGGTAAAAATGGGGCTAAGTGCGCTCTTGCAATTACTGGCCCAACCCCTGGTCCCCCGCCACCGTGTGGAATACAAAATGTTTTATGAAGATTTAGATGGGAAACATCAGCACCAAATTTTCCTGGCTTTATTACACCAACTAAAGCATTTAGATTTGCCCCATCAACATAAACCTGACCACCAGCATCGTGTACTAATTCACATATTTGGGAAATAGCACTCTCAAAAACTCCATGAGTTGATGGATAAGTAACCATTAAAGCAGCAAGATTATCTCTATGTTGTTCAATTTTTTCTTTTAAATCACTTAAACTAACATTGCCATCCTCATCGCAAGCTATAACAAAAACTTTCATTCCAGCCATTACCGCACTTGCTGCATTAGTACCGTGAGCACTTGAAGGTATTAGACAAATATCTCTATTTTCTTCACCTCTACTATCAAGATAGTTTCTAATTGCTAGCAAACCTGCAAACTCCCCCTGTGAACCTGCATTTGGTTGCAAGGAAACAGCGTCATAACCTGTAACAGCTATCAACCATTTACTTAAAGAATCAATTAATTGCATATAACCTTCAGATTGGTTAGCAGGAGCAAATGGATGAATTAAGTTAAATTCTGGCCACGTAATTGGAATCATTTCTGAGGTTGCATTCAGTTTCATTGTGCATGATCCAAGAGGAATCATAGTTCGATCTAATGCTAAATCGCGATCTGAAAGTGATCTTATGTACCTAAGCATGGCTGTTTCTGAGTGATATGTGTTAAATAGTGGGTGGGATAAATAATTTGATCCACGCTTTATTACTGAGCTAACACTCTTCTCGCTAGTATCTTCTGCCTCAAAGGCTTTTAACAACTCTAATAAATCTGATTGTGTTGTAGTTTCATCAAAAGATAGGGATAGCTCACCTTTTGAAATCAGTCGGATATTAAATCCTGACGCAAGAGCGGATTTAGTGATTTGTTCAGCTTTTGAGCTGCGTAGGTAGATGGTGTCAAATATTTCATAATCATCAACATCAAAGCCACTCTTCTTTAGACTACCTCGAAATCGGTATGCAAATTTTTGTACTCTTAAAGCTATTTCAGCTAAACCATCTGGGCCATGCCACATCGCATAAAATGCAGAAATTACTGCAAGTAAAACTTGTGCGGTGCAGATATTTGAGGTTGCTTTATCCCGGCGAATATGTTGTTCCCGAGTTTGCAATGCCAATCTAAATGCGGGATTACCGTGGGTATCAACTGATTGTCCAACTAACCGACCAGGAAGTGATCTTTCTAATCCATTTTTCACTGCCATAAATCCTGCATGTGGTCCGCCGAAACCGACTGGTACGCCAAATCTTTGAGCAGAGCCAACTGCAATGTCGGCGCCGTACTCCCCCGGAGACTTGAAAAGGGTCAGTGCTAGCAGATCACAACTAACTATCGCTAGCGCGCTTTGCTTTTGAATATCCTTGACAATATGAGTTAAATCTTTAACTCGCCCATTGCTATCTGGATATGCAACTACTGCGGCAAAAATACCCGCTGGAATTTGGTCTTTGCCAAAGTCATTTTCTATTACTTTAATTTTTAATGGCTTTGCTCTAGTTTTAATGACTGCCTTAACATGTGAGTGTAAATTAACATCAATTAAAAATGCGGCTTCATCACTTCCCTGCCAAACTCTGCGAGCAAGCGTCATAGCTTCGGCTGCTGCAGTTGCTTCATCAAGCATTGATGCATTTGCAATCGCTAATCCAGTCAAATCAGTAATTGCAGTTTGAAATGCAAAAACTGCTTCGAGTCTTCCTTGGCTGATTTCTGGTTGATACGGTGTGTAGGCGGTATACCATCCTGGATTTTCTAAAACATTTCTTAATACCACTGGAGGAGTAATAGTGCCGTAGTAACCATTTCCGATAAAAGATTTTACGACAGTATTCTTCTTAGCAATTTGTGCAATTTCCTCAATCGCTGCTACTTCTGAAATACCTGCCGGCAAAACTTTTTCTATC
>JAQCGQ010000041.1 GCA_027730465.1 Actinomycetota bacterium
CCACTACAAAAGCTGCTCGATACCCTGCCATATTCGAACTTTTTGATAATGAGTGAACAGCTAACAGGCCGGTATTATCACCAGCTGCTAGCTCTAGTATCGACTTAGCATTTGATGTAAAACTTAAATAACACTCATCACTTGCAACTACTGCATTGTTTTTACGACCCCAATTAATCACTTGCAGAATTTGATCATCTGTTAATACCTCACCCGTTGGGTTAGATGGTGAGTTAATCCAGGCTAAATCGGCAGCACTCCAATCATCTGCTGAAGCATCTACTGCTATCGCCTCTGCCCCAGCCATCAGGGCGCCAACTAAATATGTTGGATAGGCAACTCTTGGGTATAAAACTTTTTTACTTTGCAGCAGTGTTGGCAAGAGCGCTACTAACTCTTTTGAACCAATCGTGGGTAAAACATCGAAGTCACCACTGACTTTTAAGTTTTTAATTGCCCAATTTTTAAGTGCACTTACTAATTTTTCACTACCAGCTGTAAGTGGATAGCTAGGTGAATTACTAGCTACTGATAACGCCTCTTGAATAAATTTTGGAGTTTGATCAACTGGTGTTCCTTGGGATAAATCAATAAAGCCATCTGGATATCTTTTTGCTATAACTGCATAAGGCGCCAGCACATCCCAGGGAAAATCTGGCAGTTTCAGAAAAACTTATTTCTCTTGTGGCGGAAGTGCAGCAACTATTTCATGATCCTTACCAATTGCGCCAAGTTTAGCTGCTCCTCCTGGGGATCCAATCTCAACAAAAAACTTAGTGTTAGCTTCACTGTATTGCTTCCACTGCGATGGCACATCATCTTCATAATAAATAGCTTCAACTGGGCAAACTGGCTCACAGGCGCCACAATCAACACACTCATCGGGTTGGATATAAAGCATGCGATCACCCTCATAGATACAGTCAACTGGGCACTCTTCGATGCAGGATTTGTCTTTAACATCAACACACGGTTGAGCAATTATGTAGGTCACGCTTCTCCTTACAGTTGTAATGACTAGATAGGTAGAGAATACTGCCTGTAACTCTTACCTGATCAAGGCATGAGTTTAATAGAGGAGAGCAGATGCAGCCATCAGCGGCGCAGATCGGAGAAAAGGTGAGTATTCGCCTGCATGATCCATCTGGTGGTTATCGGGATATTCTCGGTATTTTAGAGAGCGAAAACACAGTGAAAAAGAAGGATGGCACCATTGTTACCTTTGATCCAGCCAAAATAGCGGTATGGAAAGTGGTAGAAAATAAATGAGTGGCCTAAATGAGTAGTAATCAGATTCAACTATTTGATACTAAATCACGAAAACTACAAATTGTAGAAAGTAGTGATGCTAAGAGTTTGCGAATATATAGCTGTGGGCCAACTGTTTATCGCGATGCCCACGTTGGAAATATGCGTACCTTTCTACTTGGAGACTTAATCACTAGGTTGGCAAAATATCTTGGTTACCAGGTTAAATTTATTCAAAATATTACCGATGTTGGCCATATGTCAGAGGATTTTGCTGAAGATAAAATATTGGCGCAAGCCAAAGCTGAAGCAAAAGATCCTTATGAAGTTGCAAAATATTATGAAAGTAGATTCCATAAAGATCTTAAATCTTTAAATATCACTGCTGCAGATTTATACCCAAAAGCTAGCGACTGTATACCGTTGATGCAGGATTTAATAAAAAAATTAATTGATAAAGATCATGCTTATGTTGGTAGTGATAACTGTGTTTACTTCTCAGCTCAGTCATATCAAAGTTATGGCGCTATTAGTGGAAATCGGTTAGATGCACTAAAGCCTGGTCATCATTTTGAATACACCGAAGATGGCGCTAAAAAATTTCATGCGGACTGGGCGCTTTGGAAAGCAGCGGCTGGGCGAACACAAATGATTTGGGATTCACCATGGGGGCCAGGGTTTCCTGGTTGGCATATTGAATGCTCAGCTATGTCACTGCATTATTTGGATGAGTTTGTAGATATTCACTTAGGTGGAATAGATCTAAGATTTCCTCACCATGAAAATGAGCGTGCTCAATCAAATTCATCTATAAGTAATGAAGCGGTAGCACTGTGGGTTCATGGTGAGCATCTTTTATTTGAAGGCCGCAAAATGGCTAAAAGCACTGGAAATGTAGTTTTAGTTTCAGATTTAATTTCAAAGCATTTAGACCCATTATCACTTAGGCTTTGCTTTCTAGAAAACAGATACAGAAGTCAGATGGATTTAAGTTGGGATAGTTTAAAAGCTGCTCATTTGTTAATTCAGCGTTGGCGAGATAAAACTGCAACTTGGGCGAAAGATAAATCATTAGATAAAAAACAGGCACAAGGATTCATAGATGAAATTAGCGCAGATTTTTCAGCAGACTTAGATACGCCAAGGGCGCTACAGAAGTTAAGAAGTATTGAAAAAGCTCAGACTCTAAGTGATGGAGTTAAGTATGAAATTTTTAGATGTGTTGATGATTTATTTGGGCTCGACCTACTTAAGCCAGTGTTAGGTAAAGGTGAATTATCATCAGATGCTCAAAGTTTATTTGATCAGCGACAAATAGCACGTAATAACGGTGACTTTAATGAAAGTGATCGACTGCGGCAATTATTGCTTGATGTTGGCGTAGTAGTTAAAGATAGTAAAGGTGGACAAAGCTGGGAGTGGCTGATTTAGTTTTAAGATCGTCTTGGTGAGACAAGCGAGATTACTAATGTTATAAAGCCAGTAATGAGAAAGATATTACCTAAGGTATTTCCATAAATTAATACCTCATTTCCCACTCCAGGATTTCCAGCAAAGAGAACAACTCCTAGCCAGGCTGCTGAAGCTAATACTTGATATCGTAGGTAGAAAAAAGTTTTGCTGACAATATTCATTCCTATGAAAGTTAAAAGTATGGATCCAATAAATCCAAATGGTGGATATATGTTATGTAACATAATTGCGCAGAACCCAATTAGCGTCCCAAGTAGTAATGAGCGGATCACCTTCATTTAATTACCCCAGCAAAAATATCTAACTCTCTACCATTACTATCAAATGGGGCAGCCTTTTCGCCTTTTACTAATGTGTAGTACTCATCTCCCCAAATCGATAAGCCAAGATTATTTGAGAGTGCAAAAAATGGGCCATCTACTGAAATTTGTGTGGCGTGGGCTTTCATAGCGGCAAGTTTTTGCTCAACAAACTCTGGTGCGTTAACAACAGTTGTGACTAATTCATCTGGCTTGGCAAAAGGTAAATCATCAGCACTTTCTGCGCCAAAGAAATCTGATCCAACCTCTTTCATTTTTTCAATTCCCGTTTGAATCACTGACCTTGGCATTGTGTTCCAATAAATTTTACTAACTTGCCAACCTTTATTAGCCGCCAGCTCGGCAGCTCTCATTGCAACTTGATGGGCTTTTATATGATCTGGATGGCCATAGCCACCAAACTCATCATATGTGATTAAAACTTGTGGTTTGATCTCTAAAATAATCTTAACAAGCTCATTGGCAGCCTCATCTAGATCAGCTTGCCAAAAAACATCATCACGATCATTTTGAGGTGTTCCCGTCATCCCGCTATCCCGCCATTTTTTATCAGGGGATCCTAAAAATCTAAAGTCCTTTATTCCTAATTGATCCATTGCATCTTTTAATTCAATTTCTCGGTGCTCGCCAAGTTTGTCATCTTTGTCGCTGGCTAAATTTGCTAGTTCGCTCACTAAAACTTCACCTTCTTCACCTCTTGTACAGGTTTCTAAAGTTACATGCGCATCTACTGCAGCATATTTAGCCATTGTTACACCATTATTGATGGTCTCATCATCTGGATGGGCGTGGACTAATAACAATCTTTTTGCTGCATTCACCCACACAATATAACTGTAAAGTTATAAAATCTGACAATCTCGCACTTATTCCAATAGAATTAAAGTATGTCTGATGAGAAAACTAATCGCTTACCTCGCGATGAACGTAGAGCGCAACTACTAGTTGCAGCACTTGAGGTTTTTACCGTGGCTGGTTATCACTCAGCTGCAATGGATGAAATTGCAGACCGCGCAAAAGTTAGTAAGCCAGTTTTATATCAGCACTTTCCATCTAAATTAGATCTTTACCTTGCAGTATTAGATCTACATATTGATTCATTAGTTTTTGCAATTCAAAAAGCAATTGCTGCTAATCGAGAGAACTCAGCCAGAGTTGCAGCAACAGTTGAGGCATATTTCGGCTTCATAGATTCTGAAGGTGAAGCATTTAGATTGCTTTTTGAAAGTGATATGAGTGTAGAGCCACAGGTTAGAGAACGGCTTAAACGGATGACTTACGATTGCGCTGCTGCAGTTAGCGCAGTAATCTCAATTGATACCGGATTAGGTAAAGAAGAATCAATGATGCTGGCAGTTGGAATTATCGGCACAGTGCAGACTAGTGCTCGTCACTGGCTAGATAGAGATGGCAAGATTGACCGCCGGCGTGCGACTGAGTTAGTTATGAATCTAATATGGCGAGGAATCTCTGGGTTTCCTAAATCACAATCCTAAATTCGCATACTTATTGGCAAGTAGATAGAGTTACCTTATGGCAACAGCAAAATCAGTAACTAAGAGCTCTGTAAAAACTGAGGTGAAGGTCGGAATATCTGACAGCTCACGTGAGTTAAATATTGAGTGCACAAACACCCAAGATGAAGTAATTGCAAAAGTAAATGAGGCAATCAAGTCATCTACTGTTTTATCACTTAGTGACAGCAAAGGTCGGGAAATTTTAGTTCCGTATAATAAAATTAGTTATGTAGAAGTTGGCGAAGGTGCTGACCGACGCGTTGGCTTTGCTAGTCAATAAGTTAAACTGATAAAACTCGGCGAGCATTAGCTCGCTCTTCTAGTTTTTGCCATTGTTCTGGCTCTGTTGTGTATTCACCTAGTAAATTTAATTTTCCATTTCCGTGGTAATCACTCGCACCAGTCATAACAAGTTTTGAATCTCGTGCTAGCGCTATTAATTGGGTTTTTTCCTCCGCTGAATGATCGCGATGATTAACTTCAATCCCATCTAATCCAGCTTGGATTAATGAGCCAAATGTGTCGAATGAAATTGTTCGTCCACGATGAGATGCCATTGGATGGGCAATAACAGATACACCACCCGCCTCTTTAATTAATTTAATTACCGCCTCTGGTGTTGGTGAATAATGTGAAACATAATATTTAGAGTGATTATGGAGCATTTGTGCAAATGCTTCTTCCCTACTTGCAATTACACCTTTTTTAACTAGTGCATCTGCAAGATGCGGTCTACCTAATGTTGCACCATCTGATAACTGCTCTAAAACATCACTCATGCTTATATCAATACCAGCTTCGTTAATTTTTGCAATTATCTTTTCCATTCGACCATAGCGATTTTCTCTAGTTTTTTCTAATGTATCAATTAATGCAGTATTACTTGGATCAAATAAGAGCCCCAGAATATGAACACTTATTCCATCTAGAGTCTGACAAGAAACTTCAGCACCTGGGACTAGGCAAATACCAGGACGAAGGGCAGAAGTAGCTTCTTGCCACCCACTAATTGAGTCATGATCTGTTAATGCAATAGTTGTTATGCCAGCTGCAAGTGCTTTATTGATTAATTGGGTTGGCGTGTCAGTGCCATCACTAAATGTTGTATGAGTGTGAAGATCAATCATTGATTTATCTTACCGCTGATTAGAAATTGATTGACTAGAACGTATGACAAATAAGACGCAACCGAAGAGTAATCCCACTATTCCTGGAATAGTGCCAGCAGGTGGTTGCTGACCTAGCCAGATATAGGCAATTACTGCACTAACTGGGACCTCAAAGAAAACAATTAATGAGACTACAGCTGGTGAAACTCGTTTGAGTGAGAGATTAAATAGTGAGTGCCCGAGTAATTGAGCAGTAAGAATTAGTGCTGCAAGTAAGAGCCATTCTGAACTTGAAAATCCTATTAATGCATAATTACCTAGAAAAATTATTGGTAAGACAGTTAATGAGCAGGTTAGATAGCAAACTGCTGTAAAAGTTGATGTAGCAATTTCTTTTTGTACTTTAGAGCTAACTAGCACATAGGCGGCAGCTAAAGCTCCTCCAGTAACTGCTAGTAAGTCTCCTTGAAATGACCTAAGTGATAGATTTAAATCAATGCCAGTAATTACTATTACTGAAATAAAAGCTATAAATATCCCAGTAAATGATTTTTTGGGT
>JAQCGQ010000042.1 GCA_027730465.1 Actinomycetota bacterium
TTGCACTATTTATGGTCTTAGCTGAGTTTGGTTTAAATCTTGGCCCGCTAATTGCCTCAGCGGGCGTAATTGGTGTGGCATTAGGTCTTGGCGCACAAACATTGGTCCGAGATATTTTATCTGGCATATTTATGTTAGTTGAAGATCAATATGGAGTCGGCGATAAGGTGGATGTCTTAGATGTGCGCGGAGTAGTTGAAACGGTTGGGCTTCGCATTACTACTGTAAGAGATAGTAAGGGCACAGTTTGGTATCTTCGAAATGGTGAGATATTAAAGGTTGGTAATAAATCTCAACCTAAAAACAGCATTAGGCGTTAATCATTGCAGCTGCTGCTGCCTCTAGATACTGCCAGAGTTCAGATTTTAAATCATCAGAGATCTCAAGGCCATTGACTGCATCCTTCATACATAGCAGCCAAGCATCATGTTCAACTGTTGAGATATGAAATTGAGCATGCCTCATTCGAAGTCGTGGGTGTCCTCTCTCATCACTATATGTTGTAGGACCGCCCCAGTACTGTGATAAAAACATTTGAAGACGCCGGCCTGCGCCATGGAGATCATTTTCTGGATACATCGGACGCAAAATAGGATTAACCGCAACTAAAGCGTAGAAGTGTGAAACTAAATCGTTAAAGGTTTTCTCACCACCGGCTCTTTCGTAAAAGCTTTGCTCACTCAAAGTAGTTACTTCACCAGATATTTATTTAAGAAATCACGCTCAGCATCAGTAATTGGGCGAGATTTTCTACTTCCTAAATCAATCATTACCTGCACAGTTTTCATCTTGGCATAAACCTCAGCACCTTTTGCCACCTCATAGCCCATCACAAATGATGAGTTTGAAATACTTTCTACCCATAAATTCAGATCATAAAAAGTGCCACCATCAGTAATTGGCAATAAATAATCAACCTCACCTCTTGCTACCACCATCTCAATTAGTACTGAGCCCTCTTTGTTCTCAGCAAATTGTGAGTAGCCCCATTCAAAGCGAGCCTCTTGGGCGTAGGTTAAGTACTTTGCATTATTAACATGACCAAATGCATCTAAGTCATCCCAGCGAACAAATGCTTTATGTGTGTATTTCATAATAATTTTCCTCTATCTTGTTAATTTACGATAAGTAGCACGGTGTGGACGAGCGGCGTCAATGCCAAGACGGGTAATCTTATTTGCTTCATAACTTTCAAAGTTTCCTTCAAACCAAAACCACTTTGATTCACCTTCATAAGCCAAAATATGGGTTGCAATCCGGTCTAGAAACCAGCGATCATGGGAGATAACTACAGCGCAACCTGGGAACTCAAGTAATGCATTCTCAAGTGAACTAAGGGTTTCAACATCTAAATCATTAGTTGGCTCATCTAGTAGTAGCAAATTTCCGCCTTGCTTAAGAGTAAGAGCAAGATTTAATCTGTTGCGCTCACCTCCAGATAAAATTCCAGCCATTTTTTGTTGATCAGGTCCCTTAAAACCAAAGGCTGAAACATATGCCCGACTTGGCATTTCAACATTGCCAACCTTTATAAAATCAAGACCATCTGAGACAACCTCCCAAAGTGATTTCTTTGGATCTATGCCACCTCGTGATTGGTCAACGTAGGAAATCTTTACTGATTCACCAACTTTTACATCACCTGAATCAGCTTTTTCCATCCCTAGAATTATTTTAAACAATGTTGTCTTACCGGCGCCATTTGGCCCAATAATGCCAACAATTCCATTTCGAGGAAGGGTGAAAGATAAATCATCAATTAATATTCGATCATCAAAGCCTTTAACTAAATTTTTACTCTCCACCACAATATCGCCAAGCCTTGGCCCTGGTGGAATTTGAATCTCTTCAAAATCTAACTTACGAGTTTTATCAGCCTCAGCCGCCATCTCTTCATAACGAGTAAGTCGGGCTTTAGATTTAACTTGACGACCCTTTGCACTCATTCTTACCCACTCAAGCTCCTCTTTTATTCGCTTAGCGCGCTTCACATCTTTTTGTCCCTCAACCTTCATTCGAGCTTCTTTTGTCTCAAGATAGGTTGTGTAATTTCCTTCATAAGGATAAGCACGACCACGATCTAACTCTAAAATCCACTGCGCAACATTGTCTAGGAAATACCTATCATGGGTGATAGCAACAACTGTTCCTTCATACTTACTTAAATGTTGCTCAAGCCATAAAACAGATTCAGCATCTAGATGATTTGTTGGCTCATCAAGAAGAAGTAAATCTGGTTTTTGTAACAACAATTTACATAGTGCAACACGTCTGCGCTCTCCACCTGATAACACCTTCACATCAGCATCGGGCGGTGGGCAACGAAGTGCGTCCATCGCTTGTTCTAATTGTGAATCTAAATCCCAAGCATTTCGATGATCTAATTGCTCTTGAAGTGTTCCCATCTCAGCTAATAATTTATCGTAATCAGCCTCTGGGTTCGCCATCTCCTCACTTATGGCATTAAATCTATTTAGTAAACCAATTGTTTCAGCCACACCCTCTTGCACATTTTCTAAAACATTTTTATCTTCATTAAGCGGTGGCTCTTGTAATAAAATACCGACGGTATAACCAGGTGATAAATAAGCCTCACCATTTGATGGTTGTTGAATACCGGCCATGATCTGTAGCACTGTTGACTTACCTGCTCCATTGGGCCCAAGCACACCAATTTTGGCGCCAGGTAAGAACATCAAGGTGACATCATCAAGAATTACTTTGTCGCCATGCGCCTTGCGCGCCTTTTTCATCGTGTAAATAAACTCAGCCATAGAGGTAAACCTTACCTGTTGTGATCGGTAGACTTATCCCTGCACTACACGTAATTGCGCCTGTAGCTCAGTCGGATAGAGCGAATGCCTTCTAAGCATTAGGTCGCAGGTTCGATTCCTGCCAGGCGCGCTTATTATGGAACTAGAAATCTTATTCAGAAGTGAAGTAAATCAACTACCTACCTAATTTAGGTGTTAAGCCAACTACTTTAAGTACGCCCTTACTATTTGCTTTAACCAATACGCCAACACCTGAGTCCACGCCCACACCTGTTACTGCTCCGATATTCACATAATGACCAACTAATATCAAAAGGCCTTCCTTATTTCGATGATTTAAAATCTGCTTTTTAACCTGCTTTGTCGCTGGATGATTTGCGATATCAGACTCCTCAAATAAAGAATCTAAATTTTTATTTAACTTAACCTTACCTAAATTTAATAATTGCGCAGTCTCTTTTGCCCTACACCATCTACTAGATTCCACTCGAAGAATCTTTAGCTCTCTGCGCTTTAGCCACTCACCCACCTCTTTGGCATCTTGGCGGCCAACCTCTGAGAGATTTCGCTGAGTTGAACAGTCATTTAATTTAAAGTTTTCAGGATCTCCCACCCCTGGAGCTAATGTGTGCCTAAGAAGTAGCACATAACCCTTTGGCGCACTGCCTTGTAATTTATCCCAGATTAATAGCTCATTTGCATAACTACTTTGAGTGCAAAGGCTTAAAAGTAATCCAAATATTACAGATGAGAGTAATCGAGTGCGCATAATTATGAATCAAATCCCAAACCAAGCCGGTCTAATAACTTAAGCCATAAATTACGTTTTCCTTGATTTTTATCAGCCCTAGTAATTGACCACTGAGTCAGTCTAATAAATAAAAATCTAAATGGCTCAGGAGGAAATGGAATTGGTTTGTGTTTAACCATAGACAATGCCGTTGCTTCACTTTCAATACCATCTAATAAATCAAGCATGGTGGATGCACCAAATCTTGTAGTTGCAACACCAAGGCCTGTGTAACCAAGAACGTAGGCAACCTTGCCATCAAAATCAGTTCCCCAAAATGGTGAAAACCTTGAGCAGGTATCAATTGCCCCACCCCAACCATGGGTGAATTTAATTCCAGCTAATTGTGGAAAGGTTTTAAAAAAGTTTGTTGCAAGCTTTGCATAGGTTAAAGGCCGAGTTTCATACTCAGTTCGCACCTTGCCAGCATAGTTATAAATTGCATCATAACCACCCCATAAAATCTCATTCTCTTTAGTTAACCGGTAGTAGTGGAACTGATACCCAGCATCTGATAGTCCCTCTCTACCCTTCCAACCAATACTTTCTAACTGCTCAGCAGTTAATGGCTGTGTTACTAATTGAAAGTCATAAACTGCAATTACATACTTTTTAACACTCTTAACCAGGGGTGTGTATATATTTGTAGCAAGGGCCACCTTGTTTGCTCTAATTGATCCATAGGCACTTTTAACAATTAACTGATCCCCATCCTGGATTAACTCTTCAACTTTAGAGTTTTCATAGATTTTAACTCCAAGGGATAAGCAAACTTTCTCTAGTCCCCAAACTAATCTGGCAGGATCAACTAATGCTGTGCCATCATGATCAAAGAGGGCTCCTTCATAAATTGGTGATTTAACTCGCGCCCTTATTTCCTCTTTGCTTAATACCTCAACTTGATCACCAGTCTTATTTCTAGCAATTGCCTCCTCCTTTAAACCAGCCATCTGCCATGGCGCTACAGCAACTCGCAGCTCACCATTTCTTTCAAAATCACAATCAATATTGTATTTTTTAATTGTTGCCTCAATAGCATCAAGATTTTCTCTTCCTAGTTTTTCAATGGTTGCCATCTCATCGGCAAAGCGGGTGTAACCATTAACAAATCCGTGGGTGAGTGAGCCATTACAAAAGCCACCATTACGCCCTGATGCCCCATTGCCAGTCTCACGCTGTTCAATAATTACTACCTCACGATTTGGATCTCGCTCTTTAGCAAGGAGTGCTGTCCAAAGTCCGGTGTAACCGGCGCCAACAATGCAAAGATCAGTTTGGATATCACTAGTAATTGATGAGTGAGAGTCAGGCTCTAATGGATCTGCATCTAGCCAATAAAGTGCTGGCTGAAGATCTGATAATGAATTAAGAACAATTGGATTAATGGCTGGCATGGGCTGACTCCGGTGTGAACCGGATTCCACCCCTTTGCATAATTATCAGTGGCCCGGGTCCTCCGGAGTCCACACCCATAACGCAGATCTTTATCTAGCAATCTGTTTTTCGTCACAGTTACATCTTTATCCTACTCTAACTAAACAGTTGTATCCAAAAAGAACACAGGATTAAGCATAAAAAATCCCCCGCACTCTAGGAGGTGCGGGGGATTTCTTTTTTTACTTATTTACTTGATCTTTGCAATCTGAGCTTTAGCCTTGTCAAACAAAGCACCAGTTATTTGGATATATCCTTTTTCTGGGAACTTCGTAGGACATTGCTCAAGCAGATATGTGTGCCAGGCAGCGACAATCTTTTGTTTCTCTGGATCTTTATTAGCAGCTCCTGGATAGACCAATCCATAGGAAGCAGTTCCAATTGGATATGCACCTGGGATTGCCTTTTGATAAGGGGTTGTAACGCTGCCATTAGCTTCAATGGTTCCGCCGCCTAGGAATGCAGAGGTTGCAGCAGATGTTGGAGCAACAAATTCATTTGCCCAGTTTTCTACCAAAGCTGTGCCTAATTTGTTAGATGTAAACCAAGCGCTTTCAGCATATCCAATTCCACCAACCTTGGCCTTAACTCCTGCTGCTACAAGTGCTGAACCATTTTGGCCTTGAAAGTTAAAGAAGTTTGATAGTGGCTCTGGGGTCATATTTCCAAATGTGCCAGAGGCTTTCTTAGGCCACCAAATTGAATCCTCGCCAGCATTTGCACCCTGTAGGAATTTTCCAAACTGCTCAGAAGTTCCTGAAGAGTCACTTCGATAGAAAACAGTTATTGGAATATTTGGCAATTTTGGGTTGGCATCGACAGTCTTGTATTTACGAATCTTTGGCTTTCCTGCCTCGTCAAGAACTGGCACCTTCTGACGAGTATTTTTGCCACCAACCTTGACTGATACTTTCTTAGTTGCAAAAACTGGAACCTTAACCACACCATCATTTACAGCACGAATTCGTGAATCATTCCATTTTTGAATCTTGCCTGAAAAAATTTGGGCAATTACTTTTGGACTTAAGTAAATCGGTTTCTTGACAGTTGGTAGGTTATAACCAATTGCGATACCAGCTCCATATACAGGTGCGTACTCTAGGTGAGCCGGGAAGCCTGATGTATAAACAGCATCAGAGGCTGCAAAATCAACTAGATTGGCCTTAAAGTCTGAACGGCCTTTACCAGATCCACCTGCTGTG
>JAQCGQ010000043.1 GCA_027730465.1 Actinomycetota bacterium
TTGCTGCGTCATCAGAAGATGATGAACAACCAGTTACCGCAAGTGCGATAGCTGCTGCAGCTGCAACAAGACGAAATGAATTTTTACGCATTCATTTCTCCATTTCTTGTTTTAGAAAGTGGTACAACGAGGACCGTCGAACCTGAACGCATCCTTCTCTGATGGGTGTATATAGTCAATTAACCTGAGTTAATTGCAGGTAAATAATCAGGATCTTTACCTAAATGTTATAAAAAACCTGCAATACCTTAAGTTTGGATTTAGGCTCTATCTCAGCCCTTTCCTACCCCCTAATCTTGGGGTGTGAGTGAGAAAAAATATGATCTAACAAAGTTATCTACCATTTTCACATCCGCTCTAGCCTCTGATTGTTTAGATCATATGCAATTACGGAATCAAGTTTTAAAAGCTGACATCCAAATGATCTCAGGTGATGGCGTAATGATGGGGTACGCATTTCCGGTCAGAGTTGAAGCAGTTTATAAAGCACCGGATGTGCCATATATTGGTTTACTTAAAGCATTAGATGCAGTTGGCAAAGATCAAGTTTATGTCACACCATCTAATCGAAATAATGGTGGTAATCACCCAGCAGCATTTTGGGGCGAACTACTTTCTACCGCTTGTAAACATAAAGGAGTTGCAGGAGCGCTAACTGATGGACCAGTGCGAGATACCACCAGAATGCAAGCACTAGGCTTTAAAGTTTTTGGTGTTCAAACATCTCCACTAGATATAAATTCAAGATATGAAGTTGTCGAACATAATGTGCCGGCAGTAATAGATGGTGTAACTATTAATCCTGGTGATTTAATTGTGGGCGATGTTGATGGTGTTGTGATTGTGCCAAAAGCAGCAATTGATGAAGTAATTGCGCGGGTGGAAGAGAAAAATTCTGGTGAGAACTTATTTAGAAAAGCGGTGAAAGAAGGCATGGCACCGAGTGAAGCTTTTGCTAAGTATGGAGTTTTATAAATCTAATTTCCAGAGACAATAACATTATTTAGTGGCTTACCTTCTGCTAATAAGTTCAACTGAGATTCAATTAACCTTCTAGCCCTTCTTTCAAAGGCGGTGGTATTACCACCAACATGTGGTGAAATTAAAACACCCTTAGCCCGCCAAAGTGGGTGATCTTTTGGTAGAGGCTCTGGATCTGTCACATCTAAAGCTGCGGTAATTCTGCCTGAGTTGAGCTCCTTAACTAATGCATCAGTATCAACAATTGGCCCTCGTGCAACATTTACTAAAAGTGAACCATCCTTCATTAATGCTAGTCGCTTTGCATCAAATAGATGTTTACTCTCTTTAGTCAATGGCAAAATCAAAATTACTATATCTAAAGTAGGTAAATGTTTATCTATATCTGAAATCGCAATTGTATTATCGCGACCACTTTGCGTAAAGGCAATGATCTCAACAGCAAAACCGCTAAGCATTTTAGCAATTGTGGTTCCAATTGAACCAAAACCAATAATTCCAATTTTACGATCATTTATAGATTTATTTTTCACATGAACCCATTCAGATTTATCTTGGTTGCGCACAAAATCAGGAAAACCTCGAAGAGATGCAATTGTTAACCCAACTGCAAGCTCAGAAGTTGAATCATCATGAATACTTTTACCATTACACAAGGTCATACCAGGGCGGACATACTCAATTGCATCGTCATAGCCAGCATTTGGGACCTGTAATACTTTTAGCTTTGGCATTTTTTTTGTTAACTCAAGTGCATCTCGCCCACCCATATACCAAGGCACATAAAATGTAACTTCGGTGAAGTCACCATCTTTAATTGGTGTGGTAGTTGGTGATAAGCGTTTAAATTTATTTGGAACATTTAAATCATCCCACTGAGTCCAGATAACTTGTTCACTCACTTACTTAATCCGTTCATTTATATCTTCGGGCGTAAGTACAACCTTATTAACTAATTTGCCAATTTGATCAACTGTAATTGTTACCAAATCTCCAGGGTGTAGTGAAATATCAAGAGGTGGCACAATTCCAGTACCAGTTGAGAGTATTACTCCTACTGGAAAGTGTTGGCACTTAAATAGGTAATCAATTAGGTCATCAAAGGGTCTATTTAAAGATTTTAACGAGGTCTCTGCTTGCCAAACTATTGAGCCGTCTCTTTCGATCTTTGCATAAATATCAAGTTTGTCATGATCTACTATTTCCCAAATTGGTCTAATCATTGGGCCAAGTGCGTTTGATCCATGATAGATCTTTGCTTGCGAAAGATAGAGTGGATTTTCACCTTCAATATTTCGTGAGGTCATATCATTACAAATACTCATGCCAATTAATTCACTAAACTTATTTATTACAATTGCAACCTCTGGCTCTGGAACTGAGGTTTTAGCATCCTCTCTAATTCCTATTTCACCACCATGCCCTACCGTTCTGCGTGCAGTTGCCTTAAAAAATAGCTCAGGTCTATCTGCTTCATAAACTAATTGGTATACATCAGGAATTCCACTCTCTTCTTTACGGGCATCTCTTGATCGCTGATAAGTAACGCCAGCTCCCCAAACTTCAGTATCACTTGCTACTGGTGCAAGAAGTTTTCCAGTTAACTCTTTACTTCCTGATGCCTCGTATAATTTTCGAAAAGCTGGTAGATGTAGAGATAGTGCATCAGATAATGTCTTAATATTTTCGATCTCAAAATATTTGCCATTTACTTCTTTCACAAGGCGGTAAACCTCTGCTTGCGTTTGAATAACTGCTAGATGGCTCATTTATTACAACTCAATTCGATTAACTAGGTTTGATTCCTCTAGTGCTTTCCAGGCTGCATCTGGAATATCTAGATTAAAATCAGAGATATTTGATTTTAACTCCTTTATATTACGGGATCCAGTTAAAACTGAGGTAACTGCTGGGTGACGAAGTGGAAATTGAATTGCAGCAGCGGTGAGTGGAATATGAAAATCTGCAAGTAAATGCTTAATCTGCTGAGCTTTTGTAATTAATTCATCACTAGCTGGGGAGTAATCAAATGTTGCACCAGCTACCGGGTTTGCTAAAATTCCAGAGTTGTAAACTCCACCAATTACTACTGCAGTATTTTTCTTTTTACACTCCCTAAATAATTGTTCCTGGGCAGATTGATCAAGTAAAGAAAACCTTCCAGCAATTAAAATAATATCCAGATCCATTTCTTTTACTGCCTTAACTGATGGCGGGCAATAATTTAGGCCTACACCTATTCCTTTTAATACCCCTTGCGAACGTAGTTCATCTAAAACTCCATATGATTTTTCAATCGCCTCACCAATTCGCTCATCAGCATCGTGAATATATGCAATGTCAAAGGATGAAACATTTAATCGCTTGAGACTATCTTCGATAGATCTAAGTATTCCCTCCCTAGAAAAATTAAATATGGGGACTACGCTCGGGTCAATATCTGCAAAACTTCCAAGTGAATCATCGATAACTGATCTATTCGAATCAATCTTCTCCAAAATTCTGCCCACTTTGGTAGAGATCACAAATGGCTTACCTGATTTATTTAATGCCGAACCAAGTCTTTTCTCTGCAATGCCATATCCATAAAGTGGTGCGGTATCAAAGTAATTAATTCCAGATTCAATAGCGGCAAGTATTGTTGATTCCGCATCTGAATCAGCCACGGTTGTAAAAAGGCCACCTAGAGGTGCTGTTCCTAACCCAAGCTTTGTGATGTAGCAATCTATGCGTGGAATTTTTACTAATTGGTTATGGTTGGCCATATTGACCATAGTATAGGAGCGTGTTGGAATAGTGAATACTATTCATCTACTGAGATACAGATCGGAACATACTTGATGGAAAACGAATTTGCTGGTCTTACTGCAATTATTACAGGAGCTGGTTCGGGTATTGGTCTTGAGGTTGCTAAAGGTTTAAAACAACGTGGTGTAAATGTCTTTGGCTTTGATATTAATCAAGGTGATATGGGCTTTGTAGCTACATTTATTAAGTGCGATATTGGGGATGCGTCTTCAGTAGATGCCGCATTTGCTGAATTTAACAAGGTAAGTAACAAATTAGATGTTTTAGTTAATAATGCAGGAATTGGTTCCTTAACTACCGTTGAAAAAGAAACAGATGAAGTTTGGCATAAGGTGCTAAACGTAAATGTAGTTGGAACGGCACGGGTTTCAAGATTGGCAATACCATTATTACGCCAAAGTAAGCATGCAGCAATTGTTAATACTGCATCAGTAGCTGCAATTGATGGAATACCAAATCGCGCAGCATATAGTGCCTCAAAAGGTGCAATCTTGGCATTAACACTTGCCATGGCAACTGATCATTTACCTGATGGCATAAGAGTTAATGCTGTTAATCCTGGCACTACAGATACTCCTTGGGTTAAAAGATTATTAGATCAAGCAGATAACGCTAAAGTTGCAAAAATCGCCTTAGAAGCCAGACAGCCGATGGGTAGATTAGTTTCACCAAGTGAAATAGCAAATGCCATAATTTTTTTAGCAAGCCCAGCACAAGCATCAATTACTGGAACATCCTTGAATATTGATGGCGGACTTCATTCACTTAGGATTCCAAAATAATGAATCCTTTAAATAATTACAGATTTGCCGCCTATGCTTTATTTGCTACAGGCTTGATTAACCTTAGGTATCAGACAGGATCAACAGGAAATCTTTCTGAAAGTTCAGTTTTGATCTTAACTGGCGCAGTGATCCTTGGATTAACTTTTATTCCTAGAATTTCAAATATTTTATTGCAAAGGGTAACTAAATTAATCTCATTAGCTGCCTTTGTAATATTAATTGCTTATAGCTTCATAATTTAGGTCATGAATCTTGATCAAATTAAATCTAGTTGGAATGAGGTACTAGATTTACTACTTGAAGAGAATCGGGTTGCTTGGATTGCATTTTTTGATGCCAGACTGGCTTCCTTTGAAAATAACGAGTTAACCTTAGACTTTTCTGATAGTCAAAAGTTTGCAAGCCCTCATGATTTTAAAAAAACTCGTAATTCAGACCACACTCAGTCTTTAATCAGCGCAATTAAATCAGTTTTAGGTATTACACCCACAATAATAGAGCGGTGAAAAGACTTAGTTCCTTTTTAGTATTACTAGTCACTTTTTCAGGACTTACTCCTGTATCTCATAGTGCGACTGCAAAAACTTCTGCAACTTTTTTTGTTCAAAGCACACCAAACGCAGGTGAATCTTTAGTCACCTTCTATGGGCAAGTTAAACCTGCTAGTAAAGCAAGTATTTCAATAAGTTCATTTGATGGAGAAGTTTGGAAAGTTACGCCACTTAAAACAAATTCATCAAGTAGTGGATCATGGCGAATTACAACTGTTGCAACTGCAATTAAGGCTGAAGGAAAGTACCGGGCAACTGTTACGGTGGGTAAGAAGAAACTAACAACAAAGTCGGCAGATTTTAAGGTTGATAACTCTAAAACTTTCACAGATACAAATGCTTTATTTATTACCCCAGAGACAAGTAAGTTAACTGGTGGACGAATTCAAGGCTCAGATATAAGTAGGTGGCAGCATCCATATGATAAACCGATAGATTTTAAAAAGAAGTTTGATGCCGGCATGCGGTTTGTATTGATTAAAGGATCTGATGCGCAAGAACAGGCAGATATTGCAACAATGAAATGGTTAGTCGGCGATAGAAACGCTGCCCAAGCTGCCGGACTTTATACTGGGATGTATCACTTTGCTTACCTGCCAAATAGCACAGATGAGGCATATGTAATAAGGGATGCGAAAGCACAAGCACAAAAAGTTATTTGGCGCCTAGCCTCCCTCGGCGGGTATAACGAACGCGATTTACCAGTGGCACTTGATTTAGAAAATAACTGTGTAAAGAAAAATAGTTCAGGAGCATGTATAAAAACTTTACCTAGAAGTTTGGTTACTTTATGGGCAGAGACATGGCTGCAAACTGTTGAAGCTAAAACTGGACGTAAACCATTTTTATACTCATATTCACAATTTCTAGAAAGTGCTACAGCAAGGAGTGAGATATTGCGTCAATATCCACTTTGGCTTGCCCACTACACAATTAATCCAGCAGATCCAATT
>JAQCGQ010000044.1 GCA_027730465.1 Actinomycetota bacterium
CCATTATCAACATCTAGGCAGGGAATAATTCGAATTGATAAACTCATTTATTCACCCCTAGCTGTTGCTAGAACCTGCGCTAATGTGAAAGCACCTGCGTAGAGTGCCTTACCAATAATTACACCTTCCACACCCTGATTAGTTAACTGAGTAAGTGCTTTAACATCTGTGAGGCTTGAAATACCACCACTTGCCACAATTGGCGTTTTAGTAAAGCTAGTTACCTCTTTAAGTAATTCAAGATTTGGACCAGTTAATGTGCCATCGCGGGTGATATCAGTTAAGACATATCTAGCATGGCCGGCTTTAAATAATCTAGTAATAGCTTCAAATAAATCACCACCGCTTTTAGTCCAACCCCGAGCAGATAGTTCTCGGCCCCGCACATCAAGGCCAACTGCAATCTTATCGCCATGTTTTTTAATTACCGACTCAGTCCACTCTTCTTGCTCAAGTGCAGCAGTTCCTAAATTAATTCGGGTACAGCCCGTAGAAAGTGCTCTTTCTAAACTTTCATCATCTCTAATTCCACCTGATAACTCTATTTTGATATCAACACTTTTAATTACCGAAGCTAATACTTCAAAGTTATTGCCTAGGCCAAAGGCAGCATCAAGATCTACTAAATGAATCCAACTTGCACCAGCTGCCACAAATTCAGCAGCAATCTCAAGTGGATTACCATATTTACTTTGCTTATCAAGTTCACCCTGAACTAGCCTGATGGCACTACCCTCTTTAACATCAATGGCCGGCAAAATATCTAGTATTTTCATAAATTACTCACCCAATTTTTAAGTAGTGCAAGACCAGCCTGACCTGATTTTTCTGGGTGAAATTGAACTGCGCTTATATTTTCTGACTCAACTGCGCTAATAAACTCACCTTCATAATTAGTAGTGGTATTTATTCCTTGCGCAATCGGTTTAAGGAGGCCATAGCTATGCACAAAGTAGAAGCTCTCATTTTCTATGCCTTTAAATAATTTTGAACCCAAACCAGCGTTAACTGTGTTCCAACCAATATGTGGCAATATTTTTGCCGCTAGCGACTTTATCTCACCCGGTAATACTGCTAGCCCATCACTTTCCTGTTTTTCAAAACCTTTACTAAAGAGAATCTGCATACCAACACAGATACCTAAAATCTTTTTTCCACTGGCTAGGTGATTTTTAATTATCTGATCACCTTTAATTGAAAGTAATTGATCCATACAAGCTTTAAAGGCGCCAACTCCTGGAACAACTAAGGCATCTGCGCTAGCGCAGATCTTTGGATCACTACTTACTACTACTTGATTACTAACAGTTTTAAATGCCTTTTCTGCTGAGCGTAAATTACCGGAGCCGTAATCTAAAATTGCGATCAAAGAGAACCTTTTGTGGAGGGAATGCCGCCTACTCTTGAATCTAATGTGACCGCTACCTTAAGTGCGCGAGCTACCGCTTTAAATTGAGCTTCATAAACATGGTGAGCATTTCTGCCCTCTAAAACTCTAATATGCAAAGCAATCCTCGCCTCTGCCACAAATGATTCCCAAATGTGTTTACCAAGTGTGGTATCAAATGTGCCAATTAACTCAACAATATCTGGCTCATGGTGAACTAGGTATGGCCGGCCAGATAAATCAACTGCAACCTGAACTAATACCTCATCAAGTGGCACCATGGCATCACCAAAGCGAGTAATCCCAACCTTATCGCCAAGTGCTTCTCTAAATGCTTGCCCAAGAGCTAGGGAGGTGTCTTCAACACTATGGTGAGAATCAACTTGAATATCACCAGTTGTTTTAATTTCTAAATCAAAACTGGCATGTTTGCCAAGTTGGCTAAGCATATGATCAAAAAATGGTTCACCAGTTGAAATATCAATGTTGCCAGTGCCATCTAAATTAATTTTAACCATTACATCAGACTCTTTGGTTTTGCGCTTAACAGTTGCAACTCTCATAAGCCTCCAATGATTAAGTGCTTATTCTAGCCAAGAATTAACTTGATACTTTGCAAAAACTTCTGATTTTCACTCTCAGTGCCAATACTTACCCTCAAGTATCCGGCATATCCCACATCCCTGACTAAGAGTTGTTGATCAAGTAGCTGCTGCCATAGTTGCTCACTACTACCTTTAAAGCCGGTAAAGAACAAAAAGTTAGCCCCACTATCAATTACCTTAAGCCCTAGTTTCTCAAGGCCATCTTTAACAACCTGACGAGATTTAACTATCTCAGTGATCTCTGATTGCATTATCTTCGCATTTTCTAGTGCAACTAAAGCTGCAGCCTGAGTTAAAGAGCTTAGATGGTAAGGCAGTCTTACTACCTTAAGCCCATCTACTACAGTCTTATCTGCAACTAAATAACCAAGTCGAGCGCCAGCGAAGGCAAATGCTTTGCTCATTGTTCTCACCACAACGACTTGTGGATATTTACTAATTAAGTTAACCGCTGATTTTTCAGTTGAAAACTCAGCATACGCCTCATCAATTACTAATAATGTTTTTCGCCCTACTACCAAACTGGCGATCTTCTCAAGTAATTCATATTTAACTACCCCACCAGTTGGATTATTAGGTGTGGTAATAAAGATAAGTGATGGATTTTCTTTATTTATTAAAGATGCTAGTAAATCTATATTTAAATTAAAATTATTATCTAATGCTGCTGCCACCCAATTAGCCCCAGTTATTTTGGCAATTAAAGGGTGCACTGAGTAGGAAGGAGTAAAACCTAAACAAACACCACTTGCATAAGCTAGAAATAATTGCTGTAATATCTCATTACTACCATTAGCTGCCCATATATTGTCAATGCTAATACCATTTACATCTTTAGAAATATACTTAGCAAGTGCTGTTCTTAAAGCTATCGCATCTCGATCTGGATAACGGTTTAAATCAACTGCTGTCTGCCTAACTGCTTCACTGATTTGATCTACAACCTGTGCAGGTAGTGGAAATGGATTTTCATTGGTATTAAGCATTACAACATTAGATATTTGAGGTGCACCATAGACGCTGCTGTCAGTTAATGCAGCCTTAAGTGGCAACCAATCTGGCCATTTGCTCATTATCATTTATCCAAACGAATAGAGATAGCACTGCCATGAGCTGGTAAATTTTCAGCATTAGCTAAGGTAATGACATCTTGGGCTATCTCATTAAAAGCTGTTTGTGAGTAATTTATTACATTAACTCCCTTTAAAAATGTCTGCACAGATAATCCACTTGAGTGGCAAGCACAACCACCAGTTGGCAACACATGATTTGATCCAGCTGAGTAATCACCTAATGAAACCGGGGTGAATCTACCTAAAAAGATAGCTCCAGCATTAATAATATCTTTTGCAACACTGCCAGCATCTTCAGTTTGAATCTCAAGATGTTCAGCAGCATATACATTTGCCACATCAACTGCTTGAGCGATATCACTTGTTAAAACTAAAGCGGATTGCACAGATGATAAAGCAGTTGTAATCCGTTTCTTATGTTTAGTTAAGGCAACCTGATTTACTAACTCAGCCTCAACTGCATCTAATAAATCTGGACTATCAGTAACTAATATGGCAGCGGCGGCCTCATCATGTTCTGCTTGACTAATTAAATCTGCTGCTACCTCTCTCGCTACTGCGCTCTTATCTGCAATTACTAAGATCTCAGTTGGCCCAGCCTCTGAATCAATTCCAATCACACCTCTAAGTGATCGCTTTGCCGCTGCTACATATATATTGCCTGGGCCAGTGACCATATCAACTGGAGATATTTGATTATCAATGCCATAAGCAAATAGTGCTACCGCTTGCGCCCCGCCAATTGCATAAATCTCATCTACTCCCAGTAATGCACACACTGCCAAAATAACTGGGTGTGGTAATCCAGCAAACTCTTTTTGTGGCGGAGAAGCTAGTGCAATACTTTTAACGCCTGCAACTTGGGCTGGCACTACATTCATGATTACCGAACTCGGATAAGCAGCAAGTCCACCTGGCACATAAAGTCCAACTCTTTCAATTACTCGCCAAGTTAATTCTATATTAGCGTGCCTAGCCGGCTCTGTTACTTTATTAACTGGCATCTGATCTTGGCTAGTTTTTCTAACTCTGGCAATACTTTCAAGTAAAGCTGACTTGACCTTTGAATCTAAATTTTTCAAGGCTTCATCAATATCAGATTTTTTAACCTTTAAAGATTTTGGCCTTACCCCATCAAATTTTTCACAAAGATCTAGTAGTGATGCTTCAGTTGCTCCTGGAAATAAATCTAAAATTGGAGTTATCGCAGCCATTGCTTTGCTGACATCAAAATCACCACGAGGAAGTAGTTTTTGGTACTCAGTCTTAGATAATCGGCGCCCACGCAGATCTATCCGGCGGATCATATTTTCCATCTCTTAACTATATTATTTAATTCATGTTCAAATAACCAAAGTAGTGCTAGTTAAGCAAAACGTGCGAGTAACTCCTTATGCAGCAGAGTATTTGAAGAGATCGCACCTGGCCCACTAACCCCATCTACTCCGTTTAGATTAGTAAAGGAGCCACCTGCCTCTTTGATAATTAAATACAAGGCTGCCATATCCCATAACGCAAGCTTTGGTTCAATAGCTATATCAACTGCTCCCTCTGCTACCAACATATGACCCCAAAAATCTCCAAAGCCACGACTTCGCCAAACATCATTGGTTAACTTTAAAAACTTATCATAATAGCCTTCCCAATTATCTTTTTTGATAACTTCGGCAAATGCACAACTTGCATCACTAATTTTACTTACCGCACTTACTTTTAACTTTCTAGTATTTTCTTTTCCTAAAATATTTTCCACAACATATGCACCCTCACCTTTACTGGCATACCAACGTCGATTGGTTGCTGGGGCTGAGACAACTGTGCAGATAATCTCATCATTTTGGCGAAGAGCTATTAAGGTTGCCCAGATTGGAACACCTCTAATGTAATTTTTAGTGCCATCAATTGGATCTAAAATCCACTCGCGATTATTAGTTGATACTTTATTTTCAAACTCTTCCCCAATTACCCCATCATCAGCACTTACTTTAAGTAGGTGCTCCCGTATTAATTGTTCAATTTTTTTATCGGCATCAGATACTGGCGTTAAATCAGGTTTTGCATCAATTACCAAATCACTAGCTCTAAATCTTGCAAGTGATACCTGATCGGCGATATCTGCCAGCTGCTGGGCCAAGATCAGATCATTCATATGAGTAGTTTACCCACCATACCTAGGTGGGGTAAAAAGTGGGGTAATTCATCATTATTTGCCCAGAATTAATCATTTGATCAGGTCCTTAATTTATTTGCGGTGTATATTAGTAAATACAAGGTGGCAAACTTTGCAACCTGAAATTGGAGAGAAAATATGAACGAGAAAGACCTAATTAAACTTTGGAATGAAAAACGTTCTCAAATCATCACAGCTCAGATTGCTCCGACCTTGATGTTAATCGGTGTATTTGTACTAGCAGGATTTGATAAGTTTGCAACCGCATCTGATGGTGCTAAATACCTAGCGGTTGGTGTTGCAGCTGTTACTGGTATCTTGGCAATTATTAGCCAATATGCAGCAATTCGCGAAGGTGAAGCCTTAGTTGAAGATTTAGGTAAGATTGCTAGTAAATCAGCATTAGGAAAGAAAATTGCTGAATCCCGCGGCCTACTATCACTATCTGCAATTGCAATTGTTGGCAGTGGTGTTGCAATATTCGCATTGGTAGTTTGGGCAGTACTAGGTTAAATTATGGAAATCGGGTTTGTACTGATCATACTTTTTGCAGCATCGGTACTTACTCTGATCTTTCGTTATGAGTCAAATAAAAAAAGAAACCGCCCTCGGATAACAGGCCGGGGCGGTGACTTTGAAAGCTGATTACTTTTTATAACCTCTAAGTGCTGATTTAGATAAGAAGAAAGCAAAAACCAAAGCAACCACAATGCCGGCATTAAGCCCCATCTCATAAATTGCCCGTCTAAATGCCTCATCACTTTTACCTGATTCAAGGGTTAAAGATGCGCCCACAGTTAAAATGTGCCGAACAGCTGCAATCACACCGATAATTAAAAACTT
>JAQCGQ010000045.1 GCA_027730465.1 Actinomycetota bacterium
TAACGCAGATTTAGGAGTTCCTTTAAAGGTGAAGGTTGCAGTATCAGTTTCATCTGAAACATCAACTAAAATGATTTCACCAGCTTTTAAATCCCCAAATAACATTTTTTCGGATAAAACATCCTCTAATTCACGTTGAATAGTTCTGCGAAGTGGGCGAGCGCCAAGTACTGGGTCATAACCACGCTTAGCAAGCAATGACTTTGCACTAGTTGTTAACTCAATTCCCATATCTTTTGCCTTTAAACGCTCATCTAAGTGAGCAACCATTAGATCAACAATCTTTACTATTTCAGCTTCAGTTAATTGATGGAATACCACAATGTCATCAATACGGTTTAAAAACTCAGGGCGGAAGTGAGTCTTAAGCTCATCACCAACCTTTGCTTTCATTCGCTCATAAGTTCCTTGCGCATCTGCCACATTAGCAAAACCAAGTGATAATGATTTGGAAATATCACGAGTACCGAGGTTGGTAGTCATGATGATAATTGTGTTCTTAAAGTCAACAACTCGTCCTTGGGCATCAGTTAAGCGACCATCTTCTAATACCTGCAGTAGTGAGTTAAAGATATCTGGGTGAGCTTTTTCGATCTCATCAAATAACACAACTGAGAATGGACGGCGACGGACTTTTTCAGTTAATTGTCCACCCTCGTCATAACCGACATAACCAGGAGGTGCACCAAATAAACGAGAGGCGGTATGTTTTTCAGAGTACTCAGACATATCTAATTGGATTAAAGCATCTGCATCCCCAAATAAAAATTGCGCAAGTGTTCTAGAAAGCTCAGTCTTACCAACACCGGAAGGGCCAGCAAAGATAAATGATCCGCCAGGACGTTTTGGATCTTTAAGGCCAGCACGTGTTCGACGAATTGCTTGTGATAGCGCCTTTATTGCTTGATCTTGTCCAATAACCCTGCGGTGTAATTCATCCTCCATTTTAAGTAACCTGGCAGTTTCTGCCTCAGTTAACTTAAATACTGGAATACCAGTTGCCGTTGATAAAACTTCAGCAATTAACTCTTCGTCAACTTCAGCAACTACATCAAGATCTCCGGCTTTCCAATTCTTCTCTCGCTCAGCTTTCTCAGTAATTAAGTTCTTTTCTTTATCGCGAAGAGATGCTGCCTTTTCAAAATCTTGACCGTCAATTGCAGATTCTTTCTCTTTTCGTGCTGCTGCGATCTTGTCATCAAACTCACGAATTTCAGGTGGCACGGTCATTCGGCGAATACGAAGGCGCGAGCCAGCTTCATCAATTAAATCAATTGCTTTATCAGGTAAATGGCGATCTGAAACATAGCGATCAGCCAAAGTGGCAGCTGAAACTAGTGCGCCATCTGAAATAGATACCTTGTGGTGGCTTTCATAACGATCGCGAAGTCCTTTAAGAATTTCAATTGTGTGCGCAACAGTTGGTTCTGCTACTTGAATTGGTTGAAAGCGTCTCTCAAGTGCTGCATCTTTTTCAAGGTGCTTACGATATTCATCAAGAGTAGTTGCGCCAATTGTCTGTAATTCTCCTCGTGCAAGCATTGGCTTAAGAATTGAAGCCGCATCAATGGCGCCTTCGGCCGCACCGGCGCCAACTAAAGTGTGAATTTCATCAATGAACAAAATAATGTCGCCACGAGTTCTAATTTCTTTTAGTACTTTCTTTAGTCGTTCCTCGAAATCACCACGGTAGCGAGATCCCGCAACTAATGCGCCAAGATCTAATGAGTAAAGTTGTTTATCTTTAAGAGTTTCAGGAATATCACCCTTAACAATTGCTTGTGCTAATCCTTCAACAACAGCAGTTTTTCCAACACCTGGTTCACCTATTAAAACCGGATTGTTTTTAGTTCGGCGAGATAAAATCTGCATAACCCGCTCAATTTCTTTTTCACGTCCAATTACTGGATCTAATTTTCCTTCACGAGCAGCTTGAGTTAAGTTACGGCCAAACTGGTCTAATACCAATGATGTTGATGCTTGACCTTCAGCTGGTCCACCTGCTGTAACCGCCTCTTTGCCTTGGTAACCAGAAAGTAATTGAATAACTTGCTGACGCACACGAGATAGATCAGCTCCTAGTTTTACCAATACTTGCGCAGCCACTCCCTCACCTTCGCGAATTAAACCTAAAAGAATATGTTCAGTTCCAATGTAGTTATGTCCTAATTGCAGCGCCTCACGAAGAGATAGCTCTAAAACTTTTTTAGCTCTTGGAGTAAATGGAATATGACCAGATGGTGCTTGCTGTCCTTGACCAATTATTTCTTCAACTTGGGAGCGAACTGCCTCTAAAGAAATGCCTAATGATTCAAGTCCTTTAGCGGCAACGCCTTCACCTTCATGAATTAAACCTAAAAGAATATGTTCGGTGCCAATGTAATTATGGTTGAGCATGCGTGCTTCTTCTTGCGCCAATACAACAACGCGTCTTGCACGATCTGTAAACCGCTCAAACATCTAGCTCACCCTTCCTTCTAATGTAAATAGCCTAATGGCAAGGGGGGACCTTGCGCACTTTAATTCGGCTGTGAATAACTAACCCATATATTGGGTGTGTTACAGCCTTATAACCCTATAACTGGGGGATTTATGCCCAAAACTTTAAAGAATTTTCAACATTCTAGTATTTCCCAGGGTGTTAGGTTTAACACTTTCTAAGTCTAAGAATTCAGCTATACCGGCATCATAGGAGCGAAGTAATTGGGCATAAACATCTGGCTCAACTGGTGAGCCCTGTATTTCTGTAAACCCATGTGAACCAAAGAATTTAGTTTCAAAAGTTAAGCAAAATACTTTTTTAACACCAACCTCTTTTGCTCTAGTAAATATGTTTTCCAAAATCGTATGCCCTATTCCCTTACCCTGCATACTTTCGATTACCGCAACTGTTCTAACCTCTGCTAAATCTTCCCAAAGAACATGCAGTGCACCACAACCAACTACTTCGCCATCTACCTCAGCAACTATAAATTCTTGAACACTTTCAAAAAGTGTTACCGTTTCTTTAGAGAGTAATCTACGTCCAGAAACATATGCATCAACAATTGTTCTAATTTTTTTAATATCTGAAGTTTTAGCCGCCCTAATTAGTGCTGACATTACTCATCTCCAGTAGTCGGTTTAACTAATGGAAATAAAATTGTCTCCCTAATTCCTAAACCAGTAAGTGCCATTAATAAGCGATCAACGCCCATCCCCATTCCACCCATTGGTGGCATGCCATATTCCATTGCTCTTAAGAAGTCTTCATCTAACCCCATTGCTTCTAAATCACCAGTTGCTGCGAGTTTTGTCTGTTCAACTAATCGCTCACGTTGAATGACTGGATCAATTAACTCTGAATAGCCCGTGGCTAATTCAAAACCTTCAATATAAAGATCCCACTTTTCAGCAATTCCTAAAGTTTCTCGGTGAGCTCGAACTAATGGTGATGTGTCAATTGGAAATCCTTTAACAAATGTTGGCCCAGTTAACTTATTAACTCCAGCATGCTCAAATATGACTTCAACTAACTTACCTGTTACCCATTTTGGATCACACTTTATCCCTAACTTAGTAGCAATCTTCTTTAAATCATCATTAGATGTTTGAGCGCTTACTTTTTCACCAACTGCATCTGAAATAGCATCAAAGAGTGAAACTTCACTCCACTTACCACCAAGATCTAACTCTCGCCCATCATGATGTTTAACCACATGAGATCCAAAAACTTCTTTAGCTGCATCCTGGACTAAAATTCTAGTTAACTCAGCCATACTGTTCCAATCACCATATGCCTCATAGCTTTCAATCATGGCAAACTCTGGTGAATGAGATGAATCAGCTCCTTCGTTTCGAAAGTTTCGATTTATTTCAAATACTTTCTCAAGCCCACCAATAACACATCTTTTTAGATATAACTCAGGGGCAATTCTTAAATATAGATTCATCTCATAAGCATTACTAAAAGTTTTAAATGGTCTAGCGGTCGCTCCGCCATGCATAACTTGAAGCATTGGTGTTTCAACCTCTAAAAAGTTACGAGTATTAAATGTATTACGAAGTGATCTCATAACTGCTGGGCGCAATCTGGCATTATCTCTAGCCTCTGGCCTAACAATTAAATCAACATAACGCATTCGCACTCGACTTTCTTCAGAAAGTGGTTTGTGCTCAACTGGTAGTGGGCGAAGTGCTTTAGCGGCTAGGGTAAATGAATTAGCAAGTATTGATAACTCACCACGTTTAGAAGTAATTACCTCACCAGTTACTGAAACAATGTCACCTAGATCAATCTCTGATTTCCAAATTTCAAGTTGTTCTTCACCGATTTTATCTAATGAAAACATAGCTTGTAGTTCAGTTCCATCACCTTCGCGCAAATTTGCAAAACAAAGTTTTCCAGTATCTCGTTTAAAAATTACTCGACCAGTGACAGATTCGATAATCCCAGTTGAAATATCAATTGGTAAATCTTTATGTTTTTGCCGAATCCCAAGCAATGAAGTAGTTCTTGGAACTGAGACTGGATAGGCCTGAGCACCCCGCTTTAATATGCCAGCTCTTTTTTCTCGCCGAATTCGCAGTTGTTCGGGTAGATCATCTTCATCAGCCATGATGAGTTAAATCCTAGCGCGCGGTGTGTTGGTTATGAATTAATTACGCTCATGTACTAAGCGCAATCCAATCAATGTCAGATCAGGTTCGTGAAACTCAATCGTTTCACTAATTCCAAGCACTAGTGGTGCAAGACCGCCTGTTGCGATCACAACGACCTCACCTGCTTGTGGATATAAATCTGCGAGCTCATCAATAATCCGGTTAACCAAGCCATCAACTTGACCTGCAAATCCATAGATAGTTCCAGATTGCAGAGCCTCAACTGTATTTTTGCCAATTACAGATTTTGGTCTGACTAACTCAACTTTACGAAGTTGTGCGGCTCTGGCAGCAAGTGCTTCAACTGATATTTCAATACCAGGTGCAAGTGCTCCTCCTAAAAACTCACCCTTTGGGGAGACGACATCTAAATTTGTTGAAGTTCCAAAATCAACAACAATTGCTGGACCATTTGAGCCATATAAAGTGAAAGCAGCTAAAGAGTTAACTATTCGATCAGCACCAATTTCCTTAGGGTTATCTACTAATAGTGGTACCCCGGTTTTCACTCCCGGCTCAATAATTGTTGTATTAATATCACTGTAATGCTCATCAATTAATTTTCTAATCTCTCTAAGTACAGCCGGCACAGTAGAGCAGATAGCAACACCAGTAATATCAAAGCCATCTACTAGCGCTGAGTACTGAAGCCACAGCTCATCAGCGGTATCTCTTGGATCCGTCTTTACTCGCCAGGATTGTTCTAACTTATCCTTGTTAAAAACTCCAAGGACGGTATTGGTATTGCCAACATCAATTGCAAGCAGCATTATTTCCCCTTTCTAAAATCGAGGCCAATATCTAACGCCGGAGCAGAGTGAGTAATTGATCCGATAGCTAAATAATCAACTCCTGTAGCAGCATAAGTTTTTGCATTATTTATTGCTATGCCGCCAGATGCTTCAAGTTTTACTAAGCCGGCAGTTATCGAGACTGCTTGGCTGCATTGATCAGCACTCATGTTGTCTAGCAAAATTAGA
Organism: Actinomycetota bacterium; assembly: GCA_027730465.1. Classification (GTDB taxonomy): domain Bacteria; phylum Actinomycetota; class Actinomycetes; order Nanopelagicales; family Nanopelagicaceae; genus Nanopelagicus. Next base: position 5,622 of record JAQCGQ010000045.1, read on the forward strand.
TCAGGCTTTAATTTGATCGCCTCTTTTAGTTGATCAATAGAATCAACTTCAATCTCAATTGATTTATCTGGGTACATTTCTTTAATAGCGTCAAAAGCAGCAGTAATACTTCCAGCAGCCATAATGTGGTTATCCTTAATTAAAGCAGCTTGTGAAAGTGATAACCGATGATTAACGCCCCCACCCATACGAACTGCAAATTTTTCTAACATTCGAAGTCCTGGTGTAGTTTTACGAGTATCTCTTATCTGACATTTAGTTCTAGAAATTTCACTAACCCATTGATTTGTAATAGTTGAAATACCACTTAAATGGGATAGAAAATTAAGCGCGGTACGTTCGGCTAATAATATTTTTTGAGTATTTCCTTGCGTAGTAATTAAAACTTTACCCACCGAAACTTTAGCGCCTTCATCTACTAATACCTCATAATGATT
>JAQCGQ010000046.1 GCA_027730465.1 Actinomycetota bacterium
GGTTTACGGATCATTAGGCTCCGAATACTTCCTAGATCCAGCCTCAATAGTATTTAACACAGGTCGTTATATTGAGATTGGTTTGCTAGCTCTTGCTCTTACTTTTGTAATTATCAACGGTGATATTGATTTATCAGTTGCCTCAATGTTGGCTGCAAGTGCTGGTGTACTTGCAAAACTATTTGCTGCTGGTGTTCCAATTCTTTGGTGCTCACTTGCTGCAGTTGTTACTGGATTGGTTCTAGGTTTAATAAATGGTTTGATTGTTATAAAACTTGGTTTGCCTAGCCTAGTTGTAACACTTGCAACTTTGGCACTTTATCGGGGTATAACGCAAGTAATGCTCGGAGATTCAGTAGTTGCCGATTATCCAGAGAGTTTTATTGGTTTTGATCAAAGGCTAATTATTGGCGGTACTCCTGGCTTACCAGCGCCGCTGGCCCTATTTTTTGTGGCCGCATTAATCTTTTATTTTATCTTACACCGATCAAATTACGGCTTGCTTAATATAATGTCGGGTAGTAATCCATCTTCAAGTAAATTTTCAGGTGTAAATGTTGACCGTGTGCGCCTTACAGCCTTCGCGGTTAGTGGATTAATTTCTGGACTATGCGCTGTAATGATAACTTCAAGATTAGGTTCAACTATTTCAAATGTAGGCTTAGGACTTGAGTTGCTAGCAATTACCGTTGTAGTTCTCGGTGGAACTGACATATTTGGAGGCAGGGGTGCCATTTCTGGAACCGTTGTCGCATTATTTGCAATCATGGCGGTGCGCGAATCCCTTGTGATACAGGATGTTAATGGCCAAGTACAGGATGCTGCAATTGGCATACTACTAATACTAACAGTACTTATACCAAGAATTCGAGAGTACGCAGTTGATAAAAGAAATCGACAAAAGAGATTTAATGAAGCACAGTCAAAGACTGTGAGTCATTAATCAGTAATAATGAAATTCATTATTACTGGAAATTGGAATGAGGGAACTAATGAATAAATCACGTCAATTGCTAGTCCCAGTCCTGAGTATGTCACTCATCCTGACTGGTATCAATGCTTCTTTTATTGCTACATCAGCTACTGCTGCACCAAAGTACAAGGTAACTTATATTCCTAAGAACCTAGGTAACCCATACTTTGATGCAATTGTTGGTGGTTTCAATAAAGCTGCTAAAAAATTGAAGATGAAGGTAAAAGTTGTAGCACCAGCACAAGCAGGCGCTACAGACCAAATTCCTTACATTGAAGCAGCAATTCAGCAAAAGGTAACTGCGATTGCAATTTCTCCAAACGATGCAAACGCACTATGCCCAACACTTAAGCGCGCAATGAAACAGGGAATTATTGTTTTGACAGTTAACGGTGACACAGCCGCATCATGCCGTCAAGCATCAATCACGCCAACTGATTTTGCCGTTCTTGGTAAATACTTAGTTGACCAAACCGCTAAGGTTATGGGTGGTCCTGGTGACTGGGCATTCTTATCAGCAACTTCAACTGCACCAGATCAAAATTCCTGGCTTGCAGGAGCGAAGACATATATTGATGGTGGCGGACAGCCAACTCTTAAGCTAGTTGCAACTGTTTATGGTGATGATGCTCCGGAGAAGAGTGCTACTGAGGCTTCAGCACTTCTTGCTAAGTATCCAAACTTGAAAGCAATAAATGCACCGACAACTGTTGGAATTGCAGCTGCCGCTCAGGTTCTTTCAACCTCACCTCGTAAGGGCAAGGTTCAAGTAACTGGTCTTGGAACTCCAAACCAGATGCGCCAATACATCAAGGATGGAACTGTTAAGTCATTCTCTCTTTGGGATCCAGGTCTGCAAGGACAAATTGCTGCAAACTTAATTAAAGCAATGTAAAGCCTAAGTCTGGAGTTAAGTTCAAATATAAGGGCGTTGGACCAGGAAGCTGGACCATGGGCAAGGATGCACTAATTATTGCTGGCCCACCGCAAGAATTCGATGCTACTAACATCGATAAGTTCAACTTCTAGTATCTAGGAATAGATAAATAACTAGTAAAAATAGTTATAGCTAGAGATAAGGAGTGCACAATGTCAAACAGAAAGTTAAGTGATCAGATTATTGAGGACATACTTTCTCAAATTGGCTCTGGCCAACTTGGGGATGGCTCGATAGTTCCATCTGAGTTGACACTGTGCACAACTTATAAAGTAACCCGCGGCGTAGTTAGAGAGGCCATCAGGAGCCTAGATGCCAAGGGTTTTATTAGGGTAAGTCAAGGCATGGGAACCATTGTTGCCCCGGTCCATCAGTGGAATGTTTTAGACCCGGTGTGGGTGAGCATTAATTCAAATGTTTCATTGTATGACTACCTTCAAGCAACAAGAGAAATGCTTGAACCAGAAATTGCCGCATTAGCTGCCAAAAATGCCACCCAAGAAAATATTAAAGAACTTCAGGATCTGCTAGATCTGCAGATTAATTGCCTGGATGGTCCAAATGTAATCGCAGATATTGATGTTGCTTGGCATGCGGCACTTTCTCGAGCAACACAAAACCCAATCTTAAATAATATGAATAGTTTGATGGCTAATCTTTCGATAAAAATACGAATTGAAGCGGCAAAATTACCCGAGGCTGTTGAACACGCTTCATATTGGCATGGAGAGATTATGCAGGCTGTTAGGTCTGGTAATTCTGATTTAGCAAAAGCAGCTATGCGTATGCACATGAATCAAGTAAAAGCAGATTTACGCATTGCTTTACAAACCATCTAAAACACCAAAGGAGATAAAGTGCAATATAAATTGACCCTGCTCTCAATGGGTGGAAGTGAAGTTCCTGGTCCAGAGTTGTTTTGGATGGGCCAATGGGATAACTGGTTTAGATTACAATTTCAAGTCGGATTAATACAAGGTAATGGCATCACTGCACTAGTAAATACGGGACCTGCAAAAGATTTAGGTCCAATGAATGAAGGTTGGATTGCCTTTTTAGGTGAGCGCGTAAAGTTTGAACGCAAAGAGGGTGAATTTATTCTTGATCAATTAGCAAAACAAGGTGTTAAGCCAGAAGATATTACTCATATATTTCTAACGCCACTGCAACTTTATTCTGTAAGTAATGTGCTTGCATTTCCTAACGCAAAAATTCACATATCAAAACGTGGCTGGATTCATTTTCATACAACCCACAAACACCCACACGATGGAAGAGACACGAGTATTCCGCCGCAGATTTTGGCAGAGTTAGTCGGCAAAAGTTGGGATCGAGTAGTTTTGCTTGAAGATGAAGAAACTATTGCACCTGGACTTCGAACCTGGTGGTCTGGCGGTCATCACCGAGCATCAATTGCTGTAGAGGTTGATACTAAAAATGGAACTGTGGTTTTAAGTGATACTTTTTTTGTAATGGAGAATGTATTAAACAATCATCCTATCGGCATAACTGAGAATATGTACGAGTGTATGACTGCTCATGCTCGCGCACTTAAATCCCCAATCATAATTCCACTATATGATCCAAAGAATTTTGATCGCTTCAAGGATGGAGTTGTTGCTTGAGAAACAATTCATTTGCAACAAAAGGTGATGCTGTAATTGTTACCGGTGCGGCTGGTGGAATTGGCTCTGCAACCGTTGAAAACTTAGTAAAACAAGGAATATTTGTTATTGCAGTTGATAAAAATGGCGATGCATTGTCAAAAACTTGTAAGTCAATTAATCCCGATGGAAAACTAATTGAGGTGATTACCGCTGATTTAACCAGCGAACAAGATTGTCAGGCTATTTGCGAGCAAGTTAAATCTAAATCAATACGCCTAAAAGGATTAGTAAATAATGCGGCAGTTGGCGCATTTAATATGAGCGTTGAAAGTACCAGCTTTGCTGATTGGCAACGAATAATTGCTATAAATCTAACAAGCTTATATTTGATGGCAAAGTATTCAATCCCATTAATTAGGTCAGCAGGCGGCGGTGCCATAGTAAATATTTCATCTATCCATGCATACGCCACATCAACTGGTGTCGCACCATATGCATCTGCTAAAGGAGCAGTTTTAACCTTAACCAAAACTATGGCGTTAGATCTTGCCCCTGACAAAATAAGAGTAGTTTGCATTATTCCTGGTGCTACTGATACGCCAATGCTTCGCCAACATGCAGAGCGCGAAGGTAAGTCTTTGGCCGAGTTGGGCTTCCCACCCGGTGATAGTGCAATTGGGCGAATTGCTCAACCGGAAGAGGTGGCAGATGTTATTGCCTTTGCACTCTCAAAAGGGGCAAGTTTTATAACTGGATCATCAATAATTCCTGATGGCGGAATACTTGCAAAGTTCTAAAGCAGTAATCTTTCACTCTGCTGGTACTGGATCACTTTCTGAAGTTAAATTACCAATAATTGGTGCTACGCAGGTTGCAATTAGAACACATTACTCAGGGGTTAGTACTGGAACAGATAAGTGGGTAATTTCTGGAAGATTTGAATGGGGAAATTTTAGTTTCCCACTAGTCCCTGGTTATCAGCGAACTGGAGTGGTTGAAAAAATAGGTAACAAAGTAAGTACTGTGAAGGTAGGACAACAGGTTTTTGCAACTGCAAGCCTTAACTATGCCAACGCCACTGCAGGATGGGGGGCGCACGCTGAATATGGAATTTGTGAAGAATTTGAAGTTTTTGACGCTACCTCAATTCCGCTTAATAGAGCTGCCTTTGGAGTTGTAGCCCAAGTTGGCTTTAATGCAGCCTCGCGAATTAATGCAAACGTAGGAGATGGCGTAATTATTGTCGGAGTTGGTGTGATTGGAGCAAGTGGGGCTTTATGTGCCAAGGCACGCGGCTTTAGAACACTACTTCTGGGACGACATGATTCAAAACTAGCCAAAATTAATGCGTTGGGAGTTTCTACTGCAAACATTAAGACTGTTACCCAAGATGAATTATCTGATTTTAAACCAACGGCAGTGATAGACACAGTGCAAAATCCAGAAGCTTTTGAAATGTATCACCGTTCATTGCCAGCAACTTGGGCTGCTGAAAGTTTTGGTAATTCTAGAATAGGTACTGGGCAGATTATTTACTCCGGACATACCCCTGATGGAATTAAGTCGTGGGCAGACATGGCTCATCTACAAAAGCAAGAGCTAACGGTGCATTTTGTATCTGGCTGGACCAAAGATCGACTTGTTAAAACTCTATCTCTAATGAAAACAGACCAACTTAGTTTAGAAAAACTAGCTACTGAATATCAATCGACTGATAATTCTATTGAATTCCTATTCAACAATATTAGATCTGGAAAGAGGCCAGATGTTGCCTCATATATTAATTGGACGTAAATTCTTCATTTAAAAAACTGTTTGCGATAAAAGCTCTTACTTAATCTAAATCAAGCAATTTGTAAATTACCTACTTATTAGGAGCAACCTGAGGTGTTTCCGCAACCTTCACAGACAAAGCATGAGCCAGCCATTCTCATCTTCACACCACATGTCATACAAAGTGGTGCATCAGATTTAACCCCAGCCATCTTCTCAAAGAGCTCCATTGATGAGCCAACAGTTGAGTTATCAACTGGTGCTTTTTGAATCTTTATCTCTTGAGTTTTTTTTACTGGCGTACTTACCGCTCCTTTTTCATCAGCTGTGTACTCACCACTTTCAAGGGCGCGAGCGCGCTCTGCAGCTGAGTAGACACCAAGGGAGGATCGTGATTCAAATGGTAGGTAATCAAGGGCAAGACGGCGGAAGATGTAATCCATTACCGATTGCGCCATTTTGATATCCGCATCATCCGTCATACCAGCTGGTTCAAATCTTTGGTTAGCAAACTTCTCTACAAAGGTCTCTAGTGGTACGCCGTATTGCAATCCAATTGATACTGCAATTGAGAAGGCATCCATCACACCGGCAAGAGTTGAACCTTGCTTGCCAAGTTTTAAGAAAACTTCAGCTAGGGCGCCATCAGCGTAAGCACCAGCGGTCATATAACCCTCAGCCCCTGCTACTGAAAATGAGGTGGTTTGTGCTGGTCTTGATTTTGGCAAACGGCGGC
>JAQCGQ010000047.1 GCA_027730465.1 Actinomycetota bacterium
AGAGTCATTCACAGTTCGAGTTAAAAGTGAGGAAAAACTGCGTAGATTTGTTGCCGACGCCTCCCATGAACTTCGCACGCCACTTACAGCAATTCGTGGTTTTGCAGAACTACACAGACAAGGTGCGGTGATTGGTGAAGATAAAACTAAAGAATTAATTAATCGAATTGAAAGAGAGTCAATTCGAATGAGCACATTAGTTGAAGATTTATTACTACTTGCAAGGCTTGATCAATCACGTGAATTAGCTAATGATCCAGTTGATTTAAACAAATTAATTACTGAAGTTATTGCCTCCGCTAGAGCTGCAGGACCTAATCACCCGATTGAATTAAGGATGGCAAATGAGGAGATATTTGTATTAGGAGATTCACAGAGGATTCACCAAGTACTCGCTAATTTACTTGCAAATGCTCGTACTCACACACCGGTAGGAACAAAGATAACTATTTCAGCTTCGCAAGGTATTAATGAAACTAGCGTTGAAGTTTCAGATAATGGATCTGGTTTATCACTAGCAGATCAAGGGCGAATATTTGAACGATTTTATCGAGCAGATCCAGCGCGAGTTAGAAATACTAAATCTGTAAGCACAAATGACGGAAGCGGCCTTGGTTTATCAATTGTTGATGCAGTAATGAAGGCACATGGTGGGTATGTAAGTGTTAAATCAGAATTAGGGCAAGGTTCAACTTTTATCTTGCATTTTTTAAATCAAGAGTAATTAATTATTCAATCTCACTTTTATGAAAGTTAAGCCAAGATTTAGAGGGTGTTGGTCCACGTTGTCCTTGATAGCGTGATCCATAAATAGCTGAGCCATATGGGTGTTCAGCGGGTGAAGATAATTTAATTAAACAAAGTTGACCAATTTTCATTCCTGGAAATAATTTAACTGGCAGGTTTGCAACATTTGAAAGCTCTAATGTGATGTGGCCTGAAAATCCTGGATCAATAAATCCAGCAGTTGAATGAGTTAATAATCCCAATCTACCAAGGGAAGATTTACCTTCAAGGCGTCCGGCAATGTCATCGGGTAAAGTTATAACTTCATAAGTACTTGCTAATACAAATTCTCCCGGGTGCAAAATAAAATGTTCATCACTTGCAACTGCTACCTCACGAGTTAGCTCTGCTTGTTCAATTGAGGGATCTATAACTGAGTACTTATGGTTTTCAAAGACTCTAAAAAATCGGTCTAGTCTTACGTCAACACTTGATGGCTGCACCATCGCATCGGTAAAGGGCTCAACCTTTACCCGGCCAGATTTAATTTCTGCCTTAATATCGCGATCACTTAGCAGCACAATCGCTGACCCTACCCCGAACTACGGGTTTCGGTTAGAAAAACCTACTGGTGGGTATTGATTAAGTTACTGATCAGTAGGATGCTTATCCCATGGGCCATTACATAGCTAACCTGCGCGATATTGAGTTTTGTCTTTTTGATTTACTAGAGCGGGAAGAAATTTTAGGTAAATCAATTTACAAAGATTTAGATCGTGAAACTGCCATGGGAATGCTTGAAGAGGTTAAGCGAATGGCTGAAAATGATTTAGCTGCATCCTTTGTTGATGGTGATCAACAGAAAGTTAAATTTGATCCAGCAACTGGAAATGCAACCTTGCCTGAATCATTTAAAAAATCTTACAAAACTTTTATGGATAATGAATGGTGGCGCCTTGATGCTCCGGTTGAACTAGGCGGAACCGCAGTTCCACCATCAATTCGTTGGGCGATTGCTGAAATGGTTTTAGGTTCAAATCCAGCAATTCATATTTATGCATCTGGTACTGCATTTGCTCACGTTGCATATGTGTTTGGAACTGAGAAACAAAAAAAGATTGCTAAGTTAATGATCGATAAGCAATGGGGTGCAACCATGATGCTTACTGAACCAGATGCTGGCAGTGATGTTGGCGCAGGTAGATCTAAAGCTATTAAGCAAGTAGATGGCACTTGGCATATTACTGGCACAAAAAGATTTATTACATCCGGTGATTCTGATCTTACTGAAAACATAATCCACTTTGTTTTAGCTAGGCCTGAGGGAGCAGTTGCTGGAACTAAAGGTCTAGATCTTTATATGATTCCAAAGTTCATGTTTGATTTTGATACTGGCAAATTAGGAAAACGCAACGGAGTCTACGTTACAAAATTAGAACATAAAATGGGTTTAAATGTTTCAACCACATGTGAGATGAATTTAGGTGAAAAAGAACCAGCAGTGGGCTACTTACTTGGTGAGGTGCACGAAGGAATCGCTCAGATGTTTAAGGTGATTGAGTACGCCAGAATGATGGTTGGTTCAAAAGCTATTGCCACACTTAGTGCTGGATACCAACAAGCACTTGCTTACGCAAAAACACGTGTGCAAGGACCAGATTTAACTGTGGCAAAAGATAAGAACAGCCCTAGAGTTGAAATTATTAAGCACCCAGATGTTAGAAGATCTTTAATGACGCAAAAGTCATACTCTGAAGGAATGAGGGCGCTAGTTTTATACACTGCAACAATTCAAGATGCTTTTGCGCTAGCTCAAGCTGAAGGTGCTGATCAAGGAAAAATTGATGATCTACACCTTGTAAATGACTTGCTGCTACCAATTGTAAAAGGCTACGGCAGTGAAAAATCATGGACCTTACTTGGCACAGAATCTCTACAAACTTTTGGCGGCTCAGGATTTACAACTGATTGGCCACTTGAGCAGTATGTACGAGATGCCAAGATTGACACACTTTATGAAGGAACAACTGCAATTCAAGGATTAGATTTCTTCTTCCGGAAAATCGTAAGAGATCGCGGACGCTCTATAACTATCGTTGGTAAAGAAATCTTAAAGTTTGCTTCAAGTGGTGGTAATTTAGTTGAAGAAAAGAAAGTATTGCTAAAAGCGCTAGAGGATGTGCAAGCAATGATTGGACATATGGTTGGTATGGCCATGAGTTCACAAGAGGAACCAAAAGAACTTTATAAAGTTGGTCTTAACACCTCAAGACTTTTAATGGCGACTGGTGATCTAATAATTGCATGGTTACTACTTCGCCAAGCAGATATCGCTCAAAACAAATTAGCTGATGCTGGACGTGATACCGAGTTTTATAATGGAAAAATTGCCTCTGCAAAATTCTTTGTTCGCTCCGTTCTTCCACATATCTCATTAGAGCGAGCAGTTGTTGAGTCTGAAACTGGTGAGATTATGAATATTGCTGAGGCTGCTTTTTAACAACTTAGATTAAATAAACCCTTAATGTAGGGTGCCATTATGAAACATCGCGCTGAATTCATTTTGATCTCAGCCGCTTTGGGATTTGCCTTTGGTGGAATCGCAGCAAAAGTTCTTCGGGAAGCAAACATGGACGCTTTTCGCTTAACTCAAATTAGAACCAGTGCAGCCGCAGCTATTTTGCTAACTTTAGTATTGCTTAAGAATAAATCTCAATTAAAGGCAACTAGATCTGAGATAAAAGATTTAATAATTTTCGGCATCATTGGAATAGCAGCAGTAACCTCATTTTACTTTTTTGCTATTAAATATCTTTATGTTTCAGTTGCTTTAATAATAGAATTTACTGCGCCGATTTGGATTGTTTTATATCTGCGCTTTATTAAGAAGAAATCTGTACCAGCAACTATTTGGTGGGGAATTGCTTTTGCATTTTCTGGGCTTTTACTTATCTCCCAGATTTGGAGTGGCACTTCACTACACCCGTTAGGAGTAATTGCCGCATTTTTAGATGCGATAGCCCTAGCTCTTTACTTTATTTTTGCAGATCGTCTTTCGCAAACTCGAACATCGCTTTCCCTCATTACTTGGGGGATGTCAGTTGCTGCAGTATTTTGGGCGCTAATTCTGCCTTGGTGGAATTTTCCTTTTGAGTTTTTAACCAATACCTACTCCTTACAGGGTGAATTATCTAACTACAGTGCACCTGGCTGGGCTTTAGTTCTTTGGATAGTTGTAGTTGGTACGGTGATTCCATATTTAATGACAGTTACTGCGATTAGAGAATTATCAGCCAGCACAAGCAGTGTTATCGGTATGATTGAACCAATATTTGCTGGGGTTATTGCTTGGTGGTTACTAAATGAGGCATTTACACCAATTCAATTACTAGGGTGCGCAGTTGTGTTAGTTGGAATTTATTTAGCTGATAAGGCTAGGAGTGTGGTGAGTAAATCATGAGTGACTTTAGTGACTTATTCACTGGCAATGAGGATTTTGTTAAAGAGTTTAAATCTCAAGATTTAACTGGTCAGGCAAAAAAAGGACTAGCAATTATCACTTGTATGGATTCTCGAATTGACCCACTTCGAATTGTTGGCATGAAAGCTGGGGACGCCAAAATATTAAGAAATGCTGGTGCTAGGGTAACTGATGATGTTCTTAGAACTTTAATCCTTGCTGCATATTTGTTAGGTGTTAATCGAGTGCTGGTAATGCCACACACTGATTGCCGAATGGCTAGTGGTACTGAAGCACAAATTCATCAAGAAATTTTAGATGCCTCTGGTGTTGATACAACAAGTATCCAAATTAGAACCGTGACCGATCAAATCTCAGCTTTAAAAGATGATTTGCTTCGAATTGAAGGATTTCCACTGCTGCCTAAAGATATTAAAGCACTTGGTGCAATTTATGATGTAAAGAGTGGAAAACTTACAAAAATTTAATCATCCTTAACAAACTTTTCATTTGTAGCAAAGGTTGCAGCCATATCGGTAAATCTAGCAAGGTGTAATTGAGCTGAAACGGTAATGGTTCTAGTTGGACCGTTTCGGTGTTTTGCCACAATTAAATCAGCCTCACCTGATCTATTTTGTGAGTCATATAAATCCTCACGGTGAAGCAGGATAACAAGGTCTGCATCCTGCTCAATCGATCCTGATTCACGTAGATCTGAAAGCATTGGCTTCTTATCTGATCGCTGCTCAGGGGATCGATTTAACTGTGAGATAGCAACTACTGGCACATTAAGCTCTTTTGCTAATAACTTTAATTGACGAGAGAACTCTGAGACCTCTTGTTGACGGTTTTCAACTCGTTTACCGCTAGTCATTAGCTGTAGATAATCAATCACAATTAGTTTTAGATCATGGCGCTGCTTAAGACGTCGTGATTTAGCCCTTATTTCCATGAGCGACAGATTTGGAGAGTCATCAATAAACATCGGTGCATCAGAGATCTCACCCATTCGCCGAGCCATTCTTGCCCACTCTTCTTCACTTAACCGACCTGATCTAATGTTATTAAGTGGCACCCGTGCTTCAGCTGAAAGCATTCTCATTGTGATTTCAGATCTGCTCATTTCAAGAGAAAAAATAACTGAGGTTTCACGTTTATGAATTGATGCAAAACGAGCGATATCTAAACCTAATGTTGATTTACCAACTGCCGGACGCGCCGCCAGCACAATCATGTTTCCTGGATGAAAACCATTAGTTAACGCATCTAAATCTTTAAAGCCTGATTTAACTCCTTGCCCAGTAACACCGGCAGCAATTTTTTCTATTTCATCATAAGCCTCTGGCATTAATTGAGATAGTTGAACATAATCATCTGATTCACGTCTCTCTGTTACTGCAAAAACTTCTGCTTGTGCTTGATCAACAGCGTCATCTACTTCACCTTCATCGGTATAACCAAGTTGCACAATTTTGGTTCCAGCTTCAACAAGGCGCCTCATAATTGCGCGCTCACGAATTATCTTTGCGTAGTAACCGGCGTTAGCTGCAGTTGGAACAGATGAGATAAGTGTGTGTAGATATGGAGCACCACCTGCTCGTACTAAATCACCACGTTTTGTTAACTCAGCTGAGACTGTTACTGGATCTGCAGGTTCACCCCTGCCATATAAATCAACGATTGCGTCATAAATTAATTCATGTGCTGGG
>JAQCGQ010000048.1 GCA_027730465.1 Actinomycetota bacterium
TTCGAGCATCAGTTATCGCAGCATTAGGTAAACGCCTAGACCAAAGTTTGGCAGAGCATGAGATTAAAGAGTTCGCTACCGCACCCGCTCTGCGCCTTTACGTTGATAATAAAAAACAGGTTGATCTTTTTGTATTAGATGCTGAGGCAGTTCCAGAAGGTGGAATGGGAGTAGCTCGCCAATTAAAGGATGAGGTATTTAACTGTCCGCCAGTTTTATTAATTACCGGACGTGAACAAGATAACTGGTTAGCCGCTTGGTCAAAAGCTGAGGCAACTGTGACACATCCAATTGATCCATTTAATATTGCAGCAAAGTGTGCCGCGCTTCTTAAGTCTGACTCTGCGCTCGCAAACTAGTAAGTAGTAATCGATGGCTTGGGATTTAATCTTTAATTCACTCGCAGCGTCAAAGGACCTAACTGAAGAACAAATTAGTTGGGCTATGGGTCAAATTTTAGAGGGCAAAGCAAGCAATGATCAGATAAAACAATTTCTCCTTGGTTTAAAGGCAAAAGGTGAAAGTGCTAAAGAGGTAGAAGCCCTAATCTCGCAGATGTACACATATTGTGCCCCAATTAATATTACCGAACGAGCCGTAGACACAGTTGGAACTGGTGGTGATGGCGCTAATACAATAAATATTTCAACTACTGCCGCAATAATTACAAATGCAGCAGGTGCTCGAGTTGTTAAGCATGGTAATCGTGCGGCCAGTTCTAAATGTGGAGCTGCTGATCTTCTAGAAGCTTTGGGTATAAAGATTGATTTAACTGGCAGTGAGGTTGAGCAAACTGTTCATAAGATCGGGATTGGTTTTTGTTTTGCACCTATTTTTCATTCATCAATGAAACATGCTGCCGCCGCACGTAAAGAGCTGGGCACGCCAACTATTTTTAATATTTTAGGACCCTTAGCAAATCCAGCTAAGGCAATTGCCTGTGCTATTGGGGTTGCAAGAGCTGAACTACTGCCATTAATGTCACAGGTATTACTTGACCAAGGTAAAGAGGGCTTTGTTTTTCGTGGCGATGATGGTTTAGATGAAGTTTCACTATCTACTACCACGCAGGTTATTCAAATAAATGATGGCAAGTTAACGCAGTCAGAGTTTAATCCAGCAGATTTAGGAATTTCTTCAAGTTCAATCTCTGATTTAGTAGGTGGAGATGCAAAATATAATGCTGATATTACGATGAAAATTTTTGCAGGGCTAAAAGGACCAATGCGAGATGCAGTAACTTTAAATGCTGCATTTGCAATTGCAGCCTTTAAGGCAGATTTTGATTTGCCACTACAAACCCAGATTGCGAATGGTTTTGTATTAGCTAATAAGGCAATTGATTCAGGGGCTGCCTTATCGGTTGTGAAAAAGTGGGGAGAATTAACAAATGAAATTGTCTCTGCTAGATAGAGCTTAATCCCCAATAGTTTTGCTGCTGAATATGCGCAGCAGTTTTTGCAAACTCCATTAAGGAATCCACGGTATTAATCTCAAATGATCCTAATCGTTCAAGTAGTCCGTGGAGTATCTCAGTAGTCGCCAAAGCATCATCTAATGCCCGATGGTTAGGTTGGGTTTTAGTCCCAAAGTAGGACGCCAGTGTTTGAAGTTTGCAGTTTGGTACTTCTTCTTTTGTTAGCACCTGACGAGCAATAGTTACCGTATCTAATGTCTTATATTTTGGCCAGGTAATATCTAGTTCTTTAGCAGCGCTTTTGAGAAAACTTAAATCAAATGGTGCGTTATGAGCAACAATTATTACTTCATTATGTTTGCCAGTAAATTCAAGAAACGCTGGAAAAATCTCATCAATTACTGGTGCCTTAGCTAACATTAAATCAGTAATGCCGGTCATTTGCATTATGTAATCTGGAATTGGTGTTAGTGGATTTATAAATGATTCAAAATTTCCAAGGTACTCACCGCTTCTAACCTTAACTGCGCCAATCTCAGTGATAGCTGCACCTTTTTTAGGAGATGCGCCGGTAGTCTCTAAATCAACAATTACAAATGTAGTTTGCGAAAGTTTGGTGCTACCTAAGACCATAGGTAAAAGATAGTTGCAATAGGTGACAGTTTGGCTTATTTAGCCAATATTAAAGAAAGCCTTGATAGCACTAACAATCATCTCCACCGCAATAGCTGATAAGAGTAAACCGGCAATCCGGGCAAGAAGAGTGACGCCAGAATCTTTAATTATTGAAAGTATTTTCGTTGAGAACATAAAAGTAAGTCCAATAATGACGTGAACAGCCACAATTGCAATTGCTAGGGCACCTAACTGTTCATTTCCATTAGCTTTTTGTACATACAACATTGTGGTCACAATTGCGCCAGGACCAGCTAACAGTGGTGTGCCAAGTGGAACGAGTGCAATGTTTTGGGAGGTCGCAGAGTTATTGTCGGTAATTGAGCCAGTAAGAAGACCAAGTCCAGTAATTAAAAGCAATATGCCACCAGCTCCCTGCAGGGCGGGTAGTGAGATATTCAAATAACCTAAAAGAGCGTTACCAAAAAGTGCAAAGGTTACAATTACAAAAAGTGAGACAGTTGCTGCCTGCCATGCCAATCTGCGTTGGACTTTGATTGATTTTCCAGAAGCCAAACTTAAGAAAATTGGAGCAGCTCCTGGTGGATCTAAAATAACAAATAATGTTACAAAAGCTTGAGCACCAAAAGTGAGTGCAGAAATTGTAAGTGCGTCTTGCATTAAATTATCATACTCAAAATTGTTAAAACCGCTTAATTTGAGGTTATGTATAGACGGGCTTTCATTTCTATTACCTCTAGAATACTCTTATGTAGTAATCACTAGGGGATAAGAGTGGGGCAGTAGTAATGAAGGCAACTGATCGAGATTACGCACTCTCACTGGATGCAAAAGACCCACTTGCAAAATATAAATCCCAATTTGTAATTACTGATCCAGACTTATGTTACTTAGATGGTAACTCACTGGGTAGATTGCCTAAAAAAACTATTGAAAGCATTTCAAATTTTTTAACGAAAGAATGGGGACCAGAGGTAGGTACTGGGTGGAGTCATTGGGTGGATGAAGCTCAACCAACTGGTGATTTACTTGGAGCTGCAGCACTTGGCGCCGCACCTGGCCAGATCCTAGTTTGTGACACGACTTCAGTTAATTTCTATCAACTTTGCCTTGCAGCGATTAAAGCACGGCCAGGTCGAAAAATAGTTATTACCGATAAAGCAAATTTTCCTACTGATCGATATATTTTAGAGGGAATTGCAAACCAACTTAATCTTAAATTAGTAATCATTGATAATGAAAACTCAAAAATTGCGCAACATGAGAGAATTACTACTGATGTACTAGCTCCTTATCTAAATGATGATGTTGCACTCGTAACTCTTCAAATTATTCAATATCGATCTGGAGCAAGAAGTGATATAAAGGCAATTACAGATCAGGTGCGAAAAATTGGCGGATTAGTACTTTGGGATGCTAGCCATGCAGTTGGCGCAATTGAATTAGATTTAGATGCAAATGGTGTTGACCTATGCGTGGGATGCACATATAAGTACGGTAACTCAGGTCCTGGTTCACCCGCATGGCTTTATGTTTCAAAGCGAATTCAAAATCAATTACAGGTCCCTATTCAAGGCTGGTTTGCACAGGAGGCTCAGTTTGAAATGGGCGCAGAGTTTAAACGTGATGAGAGCATTCGTGGTTTTCAAATAGCCAGTCCCTCACTTATGGGAATTCGATGTGTGCAGAGTGCATTTGAAATGATTAAAGAGGCTGAAATTAAAAAAATTGCAGAAAAAGCTGGTCAGGGCACAGATTTAATGATTGGATTATTTGATGTTTGGCTTAAACCATTAGGTTTAATGTTAAATACTCCAAGGGATACAATGCAAAGAGGTGGGCATATCTCATTAGTTCACCCGGATGCGGCCAAAATATGTATAGCGCTTCGAGAAATGGCAAATGTAATTCCAGATTACCGAACACCAAACTCAATTAGGCTTGCCATCTCACCTCTTACTACTTCATATACTGAAGTCTGGGATGGGTTTTTACGAATGAAGGAGCTAGTGGAAAGTGGTAAGTATAAAGAGGTAGCAGAGAGTGGTTCTCGAGTAACATGAGTGAGAACTTTGATTCTGCCCTTACCTATAACTCATATCTTGGAATAGATAAGTTACTTAAATTACAAAAACCACTTTCAGATGGCCCAGAGCATGATGAAATGCTTTTCATCATTATTCATCAAACCTATGAGTTATGGTTTAAACAATTAATTCACGAGTTTAAGCAGGCACAAGCAGCTTTAGAGTCTGGTGATACTTACTATTCATTATCTTTGCTGGGTCGGATTAGAACTATTTTGAAAGTTTGTGTTGCCCAAATAGATATCCTAGAAACGATGACTCCATTGCAATTTAATGCCTTCCGTTCATATCTATCATCATCTAGTGGGTTTCAATCTGCTCAGTTTAGAAAAGTGGAGGCTTTATTAGGCCGGCGGGATAGTAAAATGACATCACATTTGCCGCCAAAAGTGGCCGAAGAGATTGCTCAAATAACTAAAAGTAATTCACTCTGGGATTCAACGCTCATCTACTTAACTAAACAAGGACACCAAATGCCAGAAGAGGTATTAAAGCGAGATAAATCCCAGACCTATACCCAGAACAAGATAGTTCAAGAAGTTTTGCTTAAACTACATCGAAGTGATCCGCAGACATCGATTGTCTGTGAGCGATTAGTTGATATTGATGAGGGATTGCAAGAATGGCGTTATCGTCATGTGAAAATGGTCGAGCGAACAATTGGCCAAAAAATTGGTACCGGTGGATCAAGTGGAGTTGGCTACCTAAGTACTACATTATCTAACCCGGTATTTCCAGATCTTTGGCAGATTAGATCTAGTTTTTAAGGAGATAAATTGGCAGCAATTAATCGTGATCATTTAGCAAATTTAGGTAAAATAGAAGATGAAAAATTCCTAGCACTGCATCCAAAAAGCGGTGAATTCTTTGCAAAAGCAAGGCAATTTATGCCTGAAGGCGTTCCGATGTCTTGGATGTCTAAGTGGCCAGGGGCGTATCCAGTTTTTGTTGAAGAGGCCAAAGGATCAAGCTTTGTTGATGTAGATGGTAATACTTATGTTGATTTTTGTTTAGGAGATACCGGATCTATGACCGGACATTCACCAGATGCTATTGCTACTGCAATTAGAGAGCAGGTTGGTCGGGGGATGTCGACTATGTTGCCAAGTAAAGATGCAGCCGCCGTCTCTGAGGAGTTAGCAAAGAGATTTAATTTACCACTTTGGCAATTTACTGTTTCGGCAACAGATGCCAATCGCCACGCAATTAGGTATGCCCGACTAATTACTGGGAAAGTCAAAATTATTGTTATTGATCGCTGCTATCACGGAAGTGTTGATGAATGTTTTGCTACTTTAGATGCGAAAGGAAAGACAGTTGCTAGAGAAGGAAATATTGGTGCACCAGTTGATTTAGAACTTACTACCCGTGTAGTGGCGTTTAATAATCTGCCTGCAATGAAAAAAGCGCTAGCAAATAATGATGTAGCAGCAATATTAATGGAACCGGCTATGACAAATGTTGGAATAGTATTGCCAAAAAATGATTACTTAGCCGGAGTTCAGAAATTAGCAAAAGAGTTTGGTGCCTTACTTATTATTGATGAAACTCATACCATTTCAGTGGGGCCTGGTGGTATGACTGCACAACTATCACTTTCACCAGATTTTTTAACGATTGGTAAAGCGATAGGTGGAGGATTCCCAACCGGTGCTTTTGGTATGACTTTAGGTGTTGCAGATTCAATTAAAAAGTTAGTAGAACTTGAGGTAATTGATACCGGAGGTA
>JAQCGQ010000049.1 GCA_027730465.1 Actinomycetota bacterium
CTCCAAATATGGCCCTAAGTAATTCGGTACGACCAGATCCAACTAAGCCTGCAAGTCCCAGAACTTCACCGGCTTTAACTGAAAATGTTATATCTTGAAGCATCCCTGGAATACATAAATTTGCAATTGAGAGCCTCTCTTTGCTCAG
Organism: Actinomycetota bacterium; assembly: GCA_027730465.1. Classification (GTDB taxonomy): domain Bacteria; phylum Actinomycetota; class Actinomycetes; order Nanopelagicales; family Nanopelagicaceae; genus Nanopelagicus. The sequence continues at coordinate 149 of JAQCGQ010000049.1, forward strand.
TGTTGGGTCTCTTTTATCATTCGTAGAGTCTTGACGTATTTCCGATGCGACTTCTCGCCCAATCATATTTCTGATCAGCAGCTTTAAGTTAATATCTTTAATGGCACTGTCGCTAACAAATTTTCCATCTTTATAAACTGTTACCCAGTCGCATAACTGAAAAATTTCTTCCATTCTATGTGTGACATAAATTATACCTATTCCTTTTTGCTTAAGTCTGCGTATAATTTTAAAAAGCTTATCGGTGTCAGAAAGTGTGAGAGCTGAAGTTGCTTCATCAAATATTAATATCTTACTCTCCGCAGAAATGACTTTTGCAATTGTAATTAATTGTTTTTCTGCAATGGACAGATTAATTCCCAATTTATTGACACTGACATCAATACCAAGATCATCTAGTACTTGTTGCGCTTTATCACTCATTTTTTTAAAATCAATCTGAAAATTTCTTATTGGTTGTTTTCCAAGAAAAATATTTTCAGCGACAGTCATATATGGTTGTACTGCAATTTCTTGCGGAACATAAGCAATACCATTCTTTTGGGCTTCAAAAGGATTTTTAATTGAAATAACCTTATTATCGATTTTAAGGATTCCGCTATCAGGTTGATAAACACCACACAATATTTTGATTAGTGTAGATTTACCGGCACCATTAGCGCCCATAAGGGCATGTATCTGCCCTCTGTGTAGTTCAAATTTTGCATTATCTAAAGCTTGTATTCCAGAAAAACTCTTAGAGATGTTCACCATTTCTAATAGTTTTTCGTCGGTCATTTACTCTCCTTAGATTCTGGATTACTTTTCCAATATACACTTTTTGGTGAATGTTTGCGTTTTGCTTTTTTCATAGTTTCCTCAATTATATGACAAGTTTTACTGAATTTACGCTCATGTATCTGTTCTCCTAGCCAAAAACACAAGTCCCGTATATTCTTGTTTACACACAACACTAGGAGAAACAAAATAAGCCCTGAAGAGCTTGTCGAAGAAATCTATCGTTGCTTTATTATTGGCAACAGCGCAGGCAGTTCGTTGCCATCTGAGCACATGTTATCTGAGTACTTCGGTGTAAGTAGGCTAAAAATCCGTGAAGCTCTGAAAATTCTTATTGGCAAATCACTAATTACATCCAGTAAGGGGCGTCGATCTCAAATAGCAAGCGAACACAGTGGTCTTTTAGACTACATAGTTACTGCGGATGCTGCCTCTAATTCTAATTGGTACTCAAATTTGTGCCATGTTCGAGCGGCGTTAGAGTCGGAAGCAGCAGGCTTGGCGGCATCGGATTACAAAGATATTGATCTTAGCTATGCGAAAGAATCATTATTACAGATGAAGGTTTGCGCAGAAGAGATAGAGTTTTCTCGGACGCAAAATATTGATTTTTCAGATTTGGTTACTAAATATAATAAAGCCGACCTGAATTTTCATACAACCATTGTGGATTCGTGTCATAACAGCACTATCTCTCTTTTTTACTCATCTTTGTCGAATTTGATGCAGCATAGTTTTGAGTTGACTCAAAATGTGATTCTAAATCCCACTAAAAACTTTTGTACAAATTACGAATTACACAGTCAAATATTCGAAAATATCAAGCTTGGATACTCTAGTCGTGCAAAAAAAATTATTCGTAACCATATGAATAAAGTCAATCATGAGCTTAAGATAGCGGTTGCTGCTAATTCAAAAACTAATGACTAATCTATTTTTGTGGATCTAATGTAATTTTTCCCATGGTTTTTCTAGCAAGAATTTCTCTATGCGCGTCCGCAACATTAGTCATAAAAAAACTTTTGCCAACAACGAAGAGGTGTGCAAAAGGGAATGGATTATCTATCTGAGGATCGAATTGAAATTCGATACACCTTGCCGCTTACAGAAATTGTCTTTGATTTCTTTGATCAACTTAAATCAATGACTCGTGGCTATGCCTCACTTGATTATGAACCAATTGGCGAAGAGCCTGGTGATCTGGTCAAAGTTGATATCTTGTTGCAAGGCGAAAAAGGTAAGCATTCAAATAAGATACTTAAAGCAGCCGAGAGAGCCAAGTCAAAGAAATTAGGCTTATGGAGAAAGTGTCCTAAACTGAGATACAAGTGAAGATAATTTCCCATAAACAGTTATCGAGAAAAAATATTTTTTACCTGCAACCAGAGTTCCAAAACCTGTTGATTCTGCTCCACCACCGATTGTTCCTGATTCCATTGCCCATTGAGTAATATTTGTGAATTGAATGGCGCTTGCACCACTTGCCCCCGCAGCCCCAGTTGCACCTGTCGCACCCGCGGCCCCGGTTGCACCTGCAAGACCAGTTGCACCTGTTGGTCCTTCTGCACCTGTCGCACCGGCTGGCCCAGTTGAACCTGCAAGACCAGTTGCACCGGCTAGACCTTGCGAACCTGCTGATCCAGTTGCACCAGCACTACCTGCAGTTGCGTTTGCACTTGAACCATTTTTTCCATCAACTCCTGATGGGCCAACTGGGCCTGTTGTTCCCTTTAATGAAATTGGTATTGGCCAAAGATTATTTTTCTTTGGCCCATAAAAATTCATTGACTTGATATCAATATAAAAATCACCATTAAGGCCAAGTTTTACTGCTGGCACACCAATACCACTTAAAATTGTGTTAGTCACAGCTTTACCTGTTCGACCAGCAGCTTCAACGCTTGTGGGTGAAATAAGTATTGTGATTAATAAAATTAATAGGATCTTGATAACTCTGGTATTTAGATTTGAAATTGCCATTTCTTTACTCCATTTCCCCACGTGGGGATAGCTGGCAATACCTTTTGGCATGCTCGGAGTAATTTTGAATTCTCTACGCAGCGTAGTTAAGTGGGGTAGCACTAGTAATTTTTAATACTCACAGTATTTTCTAAGTTTAAGAGCCAGTACTGAGATGATCAAGTTTTATACTTTGATCATCCAAAACTCTCAGCCCTGGCAAAGGTGTTTTAGATTACTACCTCAGGTAGTAGTAGTTATCTACTCGCATCAGGTACTGAGGTACTTGAAGAAATGGAGAGCAATGAATAAGAAGTTACTTGCAGTGATCACTTCAACTGCGATTGTGTTATCAGTTTCATCTACTTCAACAGCTTTTGCCGACAACAACAGGGGCGAGAAGAGAATATCCTCGATGCTCTCAGGATTAGTAAGTAATGGAACAATCACTCAATCACAAGCGGATGCAATAATTAAAGCTGCTGAAGCTATGAAGGTTGCCTCTAAATCAATTAGAGATGCTAACCGCAGCGCACTTGATTCAGTCATTACCTCAACCCTAGGTATTTCACTTGAGACTGTAGTTTCTCGCCTTAAAGCAGGAGAGACACTTTCGACCATTGCTGGTGAAAAAAAATCAGCATTAATTACAGCTTTAGCTGCAGAAATAAATAAGCAAATTGATGCCGCGCTAGCTGCTGGAAAAATTACCGCTAATCAAGCAACTGCTCAAAAGGCAAAGAGTGTTGATCGAGTGACTAACATGGTTAATAATGTTAAAGGATTTGGCAAAAAAGCTAACCGACCAGGTGTGCTACCAAAGCCAACAAATGCCTCACCAACCTCATTTAAAACTGCTTAAGTAGCGGAGTAAATCTTTTTATAACCTGTCTTCCTAGACACAACTCGCCTGACTTATGAAAATAGGTCAGGCGGTTTTGTTTTCTGCCAAACTAAGCATATGAAAATCCATATTGGAAGTGATCACGCAGGTCTTGAATTTAAAGCAATAATTATTGCCCACCTAAAAAAGAGTGGTCATGATGTGACTGATCACGGTCCACATCAATTTGATAGCCAAGATGATTACCCTGTTTTTTGTATTCCAACCGCGCAAGCAACAGCTAGTGATCCATTATCTTTTGGAATTGTTTTAGGTGGCTCTGGCAATGGTGAGCAGATAGCAGCTAATAAAGTTAAAGGCGTAAGAGCAGCGCTAGTTTGGTCACTTGAGACAGCAAAACTTGCCCGCCAGCACAATAATGCAAATGTAATTTCTATCGGTGGGCGTATGCATGATCAAGCATTTTGCCTGGAGCTAGTAGATACATTTCTAGCAACACCTTTTAGCGCAGATGAGCGCCATGTTAGAAGAATTACTCAGATATCAAATTATGAAAATAAGGGCAGTATTTAGTTTTTTACATATCTAAAATCAGTGACTGTATGACCCTTTTTTAAACCTTGTCCTTCAAACTTTGAAAGTACTCGCCATCTAGGCCTATTAACTACTCCACCAGTAAATGATGTGTTGGCATCAAAGCGGGTTTTAATCCAATTGGCATAGGGTTGCCAATCAGTTGCAAAATGAATGAAGCCATTTGGTTTTAACTTCCTGGCAACTAATTCAACAAATTCAGTTTGCACAATCCGCTTTTTATGTTGGCGATTTTTTGGCCAAGGATCAGGAAATAGCAGATGAATACCATCTATTGAGTTATCAGCAATAAAGTTTGCTAGTAGGTAGGTGGCATCTTCTCTAATTAACTTAATATTACTTAACTGCTTTTCAAGTATTAATAAGATAAGGGCTGCAAGTCCTGGTTGATGCATCTCAACTGCAACATAGGCAACCTCATCACTTGTTTGGGCAATTTCAGCAGTTGCCTCCCCCATGCCTGAGCCAATCTCTAAAACAACCAATTTTTTATCAGGAAAGAGATCATTAAGATTTAATTCTTCATCAATTACTAAGCCATAGCTAGGCCAGTGCTGATTTATTGCCAAAGTTTGGGCGCGGGTCATCCGGTTGCCACGAAGTGAGTAACTTCGATTTGAAGGGCGCTGCATTTTTGGCTTAACCTGCAATCTCTGCTTGGATAGCGTAATAATATTGATTAAATAATTATTACTTACTTATTTAGGAGTGAAGTTGCCAGGATTAAATTCAACTAGGGCTGAGGCGCAGGCGCGTGCTAATCACCTAGCGGTGCAAAGTTATCAAGTTAGCTTAGATTTAACAGTTGGGGATGAAAGCTTTATCTCAGAGACAACCGTCAAATTTACTTGCAATAAGCCAGGCTATGAGAGCTTTATTGATGCGGTGGGTAAGAGTGTTATTTCAGCAACCTTAAATGGACAAGTAGTTGAAACTTCAGATTATGATGGTGAGAGCATATTCTTAAAAAACTTAGCCGCAAATAATGAGTTAATTATAAAAATGAGTACGCCTTATTCAAATACTGGTGAAGGTTTACAAAGATCTGTTGACCCAGTTGATAATGAGGTTTATTTGTACTCACAAGGTGAGACCGCATTTATTAGAAAAATGTATCCATGCTTTGATCAACCAGATTTAAAGGCAACCTTTACCCTCACCGCAATTGCGCCGAAACACTGGAGCGTAATTTCAAACTCACCAGTGGCAGAAAAAATTGATTTAGCAGGTGATAAGACTCAGTGGAGATTTAAACCAACCCCAAGAATTTCAACCTATATCACCGCACTAATTGCTGGCCCCTACTACAGCGTTAGTGACACATATGTTGGTAAGAAGAGTGTGCCACTTGGTATTTACTGTCGTAAATCACTGGCACAGCACTTAGATCCAGAGGATATTTTCTTAATTACTAAACAAGGCTTTGCCTACTTTGAAAATGTCTTTGGCCTTGAATAC
>JAQCGQ010000050.1 GCA_027730465.1 Actinomycetota bacterium
AGGTCCGTAAGTTATTAATTAGTAATTAATTAATCACTTTAAGATGCGTGAAGTCACAGAACTTTCATTCCGTGCTGAGGTGAATCATACCTGAACTTTTATGGCCGAATTTCCACACCCTTACCGGGTTTATATGCGGGGAATTGAATGAATCAACCAATATTGGCCAGTGAAATACACCTATCTACTTACCAGCCTAGTAGTTGGGGTAATGATCGGTATTTCAATTGGAAATTATCAAAATATAAATTGCAAAAAGACTAGCAACTCATACTGCTCACCACTTGATGCCTCAAACACCCACCGAAGCTTTTAACTCTGCGGATAGTAACTTTGCCAGGTATGGCTTTATCTGCCACTGACTTAACATCTGCTGATATCTATCTTTATCAATATCAGAGGAGCTTTGATTAGTTTTAACCGCTCTAATTAAAATATTACGTGCGGTATGCTCTCCCCCAATAAATTCAACAATATCCACCCGGTAGCCAAGTAATTTTAGGATTTGCGCTCTAAGTGAATCAGTTATTAAATCCACTAACCGCTCTTTAACTAGCCCATTTTTTGTTAATAAGACCCATGGCTCAGGTGCCTCTTTAATCTGAGTTTGCAGCTCATGCATGCAACACGGCGCCGCCAAAATAACTTGAGCATTATTTTTAACCGCCCAATAAATAGCATCATCCGTTGCAGTATCACAAGCGTGAAGTGCAATAGCGATATCAACTACTTGATTAGGGGTATCAGATATTTTAGCAGCAATAAACTTGGCCTCAACTTTTAGTTTCAGGGCTACTTTTTCATTATGCTCTTTTGATTCATCCCGCTCATCAACACCGAGAATTGAGACTTTTTTGTATTTATCTTTTAAAAATTCACCTACTGCAAATGTTAAATATGCGTGCCCACAGCCAAGATCAACAACAGAAATCTCATCTTGTTTTAATAGCTCAGCGTCTAATGTTTGGCTGATTAATCTTAAAAACTCATCAACCTGCTTATATTTATCCATCTTGCTAGGTTTAATTCGCCCTAAAAGATCTGACATATCCAATGCCTTAAATACTTGATTACTCTCAAGCAGCATTCGCTGCTTCTGGCGATCATGAGAGAGATCTCTGCTTAAATTCACTTTGCTTACTGAAACTAGCGCCTCATCTTTTTTTGAGATTCGCACCTGATATGACTCAGTTTGAGTATCAACTACTAAGTTGGCATATCCGCTACTAAATAATTGAATAAAATTAAAATCTATCTCCACATTTTTAGTTACATCTTTCTTGCCATCACTTGAAATTATTTGCCACTTAAGCTCTTCTTTAATTAATACTGGCTTAATATCAATTCGCTCATACTCTGTTTGCATATTACGCCGCCGCCCAGAAAGGACAGCTCTCACAAATTGCTCAGACTTAATCCTTTGATCTAATTGCGCGACAGCAATACCTATTTCAATCTTCATTTACTAATTACGCCCTTGGGTGTGCTTGTTTGTAAGCTGTTTGCAAACGCTCAGGAGAAACATGTGTATAGATCTGTGTGGTAGCTAAAGATGCATGACCTAATATCTCCTGCACAGTTCGCAAATCTGCGCCACCTTCTAGCAAATGCGTAGCGGCGCTATGGCGAAGTCCATGTGGCCCCATAGAGGCGCCAACTACTTTCATTGCTTCATATACAACTTCACGAACAGTTCGCTGATCAATTCTTTTCCCACGTGATCCTAAAAAGAGGGCATCTTGTGATGATTGATTAGCAAATTCACTTCTTGCTTTACCTAAATAATTATCAATTGCCGCTATCGCAGGTATCCCAACTGGCACAACCCTTTGTTTATCACCTTTGCCAATGACATTTAAGGTATTTCTTGATCGATCAATATCACCAAGATTTAAGCCACATAATTCTGAAACTCGAATACCAGAGCCGTATAAGACCTCAACTAAAGCTAAGTCTCTAATATTTAATGCACTTGGCTCCTCAACTGACTTAACTTCAAGTGCTTTAAGAACTGTGGTGGCCTCTTCAACATTTAAAACTTCAGGTAATACTTTATGCGGCTTTGGCACGGCAAGATTGGCGCCAAGATCTGAAGTAAGCCAGCCATTTGCTGCTGCCCAGTTAGTAAATGCCCTGATTGAAACTATTCTTCTAGTTAAAGTTGATCTTGCAACACCTGTACTTTGAAGATTAGCCAGCCATGAGCGAATATGTTCAATTTCTAATTGATTAAACTCAACAATTCCTAGTTTGCTCATATGTTTTAAAAATGACTCTAAATCTGTGACATAACCTCTAATTGAGTTATCAGATAAATTTCGCACTAGAGCTAGATGCTCTTCATATTGGGTGATAAGTGCGGCGGACATGATCAGCAGATTACTCGGGTTTACGCCCCTGCCTTAGTAAGCCATAGGTAACCGCGTCATCTAATGCCATTGCTGAGGCTGCAATTACGTTCTCATGCACACCAATTGTGCTCCATTCACCCTTTCCATCACTAGTCTCAACTAACACCCGAGTTATTGCGCCAGTGCCCAGGCGCCCTTCTAAAATACGAACTTTGTAATCTGTTAACTCAAGTTTTGATAACTCTGGATAAAACTTCTCAAGACCTTTTCTAAGTGCGTTATCAATTGCATTCACTGGGCCATTTCCAACACCTTGGGCTGAGATCACTTCACCCTTCGCACTTATTTTCACAGTCGCTTTTGAAGTCACAGCACCTAACTCATCTTGATGAACAGTTGTTTGCCAATCTTCAATGGTGAAAAAACTTGGCCGCTTTCCTAAAACCTCAGTGTGAAGTAGCAATTCAAATGAGGCATCTGCTGCTTCAAAAGTGAAGCCTTTACCCTCAAGATCTTTAACCTTCTCAACTACTCGACTTATTAAATCTTTATCTCCACCTAAATCAATTCCAAGTTCGACAGATTTAAGTTCAATTGATGCTCTACCTGCCATCTCAGAAACCAACATTCGCATGTCATTGCCAACTGATTCAGGTGTTTCATGTTGATACATCATTGGATCTACCTTGATTGCAGAGGCATGTAGTCCTGCTTTATGAGCAAAAGCGGATGTGCCAACATATGGCTGGCGCGCACTTGGCGCAACATTTGTAATCTCAGCAACAGCATGAGAAATACGAAAAGCTTCTTGTAATTTACCGGCCGGTAATACTATTTTATCTTTTTTCAACTCAAGATTTGCAATGATATTTACTAGATCTGCATTACCAGTTCGCTCACCATAACCATTTAAGGTTCCCTGCACATGAGTAACTCCAGCAGATATAGCAGCTAATGAGTTAGCAACAGCGCATCCTGTGTCATTATGACAATGAATACCAAGGCGTGCCTTTGATTCAGTTAACACCTCATGGACAATATTTGATAATTGATCAGGCAACATTCCACCATTTGTGTCACAAAGTGCGACTACATCTGCTCCTGCCTCAGCAGCAACTCGAACTACCTCAAGTGCGTAAGCTTTATTTGAAAGGTATCCATCAAAGAAATGCTCGGCATCTAAAAATATGCGTTGCCCACCAGCTTTTAAGAACTTAATTGAGTCAGCAATCATTGCAAGGTTTTCATCTAGGTGAGTTTTAAGTGCTAGATCCACATGTCGATCATGACTCTTTGCCACAAGTGTTACCACTGGTGCTTTTGAATCAACTAAGGCACGAAGGAGTAGATCATCTGCTGCTTTAACACCGGCACGCCTTGTGGCACCAAATGCCACGAAAGTTGCATTCTTAAGTTTTAATTCTGTTTGGGCTAATTTAAAAAACTCAGTGTCTTTTGGATTTGCGCCAGGCCAGCCACCTTCAATAAATCCAACACCTAGATCATCTAAATGCTTAGCAATCGTTAACTTATCGTGGACGGAGAGATTTAATCCCTCTTGCTGGGCACCATCACGAAGTGTGGTGTCATAGATATGAAATGAATCATTAATTGGCATTAGATGACCCGCTTATTCCAGCCATGTTTATCAGGGGCGCTGCCATGTTGAATTCCAAGCAGGCCAGCCCGGATCTGATTTGTGATCGCACCAGGTTTTCCATCACCTGTTTGCCAGGTGCCATGAATACTTTTAGCAGCTCCAACAGATGAAACAACTGCAGCAGTTCCACAGGCAAATATCTCAGTTATTTCTCCAGATTTAACACCGTCTCGCCAATCATCAATTGAAATCATTGTTTCTTCAGTTTTAAAACCAAGGTCATTAGCCAGTGTTAAAATTGAATCTCGAGTAATTCCTGGAAGTAATGTGCCAGTAAGTTTTGGCGTCAATATCTTGGCATCTTTCCCACTTCCCTTAATGAAGTAGAGATTCATGCCACCCATTTCCTCTACCCATTTTCTTTCGACTGCATCAATATATGCAACTTGATCACAACCCTCTTTAGCAGCTTGTTTTTGCGCAAGAAGAGAAGCCGCGTAATTTCCACCGCACTTAGCTTCACCTGTGCCACCAAGTGCTGCCCTTACATATTCTGTAGAGATCCAAACTGTTACAGCCTTTTCTGCATTAAAGTACGCGGCGGCTGGCGTTGCAATTAATACATACGTTGCATGATTTGATGGCCGAACGCCAAGTCCAACCTCAGTTGCAATCATAAAGGGGCGTAGATATAAAGATTCACCAACTTTTTTTGGCACCCACTCTTTATCAGCTTTAACTAACGCCTCAACAGTTTGTACAAAGAAATCAACTGGCATTTCTGGAAGTGCTATACGGGCAGCTGATTTTGCAAATCGCTTGGCATTCGCCTCTGGCCTAAATAATGAAATACCGCCATCTGGTTGGGCATAAGCCTTCATGCCTTCAAATACTTCTTGGCCGTAATGAAAAACCATGGTGGCAGGATCAAGAGTTAGTGGACCATATGCTTGTAACTTTGCATCTGACCAGCCAGTTGCTTCACTCCATTGCGCAATGACCATATTATCGGTGTAGTACTTACCAAAACCTGGTTCTAAAACTTTCTTATTACGCTCATCTGATGAGACTGGATTAGTGTTTGGGCTGCTAGTTAATTTCATGCCACACCCGCAACTAAAGCTTGACCGATCTCTGTTGTTGAACGTTTTTTATCACCGCGGCTTGCAAGATCTCTAGCAACAGCTGACTCAACATCATTTGCAGCCTTAACCTCACCTAAATGATTTAGCATCATAGAAATTGATAATACCGTTGCCGTTGGATCAGCCAAGTTTTTTCCAGCAATATCTGGTGCGCTGCCGTGTACTGGCTCAAACATAGATGGAAAAGCCCCTGTTGGATTTATATTTCCACTAGCAGCAAGACCGATACCACCGCAGATTGCAGCTGCAATATCAGTGATTATGTCGCCAAATAAATTATCAGTAACAACCACATCAAATCGCTCTGGATTAGTCACAAAAAACATTGACGCAGCATCAACATGTAAGTAATCAGTTGTAACTTGCGGGAAATCCTTTGCCACCTCATTAAACACTCGAGTCCATAAACTTCCTGCTCGAGTTAATACATTATTTTTGTGAACTAAGGTCAATTTCTTTCGTGGGCGTAATTGAGCGCGATTAAATGCATCTCGGATAACTCTCTCAATACCTTTATAGGTATTAATTGATTCCTCTATAGCTAACTCTTGCTTTGTGCCTTCATCCTTTATCGAGCCAGCACCAACATATAAACCTTCAGTTCCCTCCCTGACTACCAAAAAATCAATTCCTTTATTATTAGTAATTGGTGAGGTAACTC
>JAQCGQ010000051.1 GCA_027730465.1 Actinomycetota bacterium
GCTTTTGTGCCAAGCATTGACCCAGCTGCCGCTACACCTTCGTAATCAAGTGGGACATCTAGATGAGCATCAGTAAAGATTGGTGTAGATGACCCGCCCGGTGTCCAAAACTTTATCTTATGTCCGTTTCTAACTCCGCCAGCAATATCAAGTAATTGGCGCAAAGTGATTCCAAGTGGTGCTTCAAATTGTCCAGGATTATTTACATGCCCAGATAATGAATAAAGCGTAAAACCTTTACTTTTTTCAGTCCCCATTGCAGTAAACCAATTGACTCCATGATTAATTATTGCTGGTACTGAAGCTACAGACTCAACATTATTAACAACAGTTGGTTTTGCATATAAGCCAGCGATTGCTGGAAATGGTGGACGAAGTCTTGGTTGTCCTCTAAAGCCCTCTAGTGAATCAAGTAGCGCAGTTTCTTCACCACAAATATAAGCACCAGCTCCAACGTGTAATACCAACTCTAAATCAAATCCTTTTCCTAAAATATTTTTACCAAGTAGCCCAGCAGTATAGGCATCCTCAATCGCTTGCTGAACTCTTCTAACTACATGCGCTACTTCCCCACGAATATAAATAAATGCATAATTTGCTCTAATTGCATATGAACCAATAATTATTCCTTCAATTAGTACATGTGGATTAGCCATCATCAGTGGTGTGTCTTTGCAGGTACCAGGTTCTGATTCATCTGCGTTAACTACAAAATAATGTTCCTTGTTATCACCTTGTGGGATAAAACCCCATTTATTACCAGTTGGAAAACCTGCGCCACCTCTGCCACGTAATCCCGAATCTTTAACTAATTGAATAACTTCATCCGCTTGCATAGCCAGCGCTTTAGCAACTGCGGTGTAACCACCATTGCGCTTATAACCTGTGATCGTAAATGAATCTGCTTCATCCCAATTAGCTGAAAGAACTGGAGTTAATTTACTCATGCTCCACCTTTTGCTTTCTTAAGCCCAAGTAATGTTGGCGCACCTGCTTGCACACCTTCACTAGAAAGCCCATCTGAAATACCAGCAAGAACGGATGAGTTTTGTTTCCAAGTTCTAAGTGTTTTTGGACCACGAGTTGGTGCTGGAGGATTACCGCTTCTAGCCCCATCTACTAAGTTTTTAACTGATTCCACAGTTTGGTTGTCATAAAACTCCCAATTTACCATTACAACAGGTGCGTAATCACAGGCTGCATTGCATTCAATATGTTCTACAGAAACTTTTCCATCACTTGTTAGGCCATTATTTTCAATTCCGAGATGCTCTTTCACAGCATCAAAAATCATATCTCCACCCATAACTGCACATAATGTGTTTGTGCAGATTCCAACATGGTATTCACCTACTGGTTTTGACTTATATTGAGTATAGAAAGTTGAAACTGCAGTTACTTCAGCAGTAGCTAAATCAAGTTTTTTACCAATTAATTCAATTCCCTCATTTGTTACATAACCTTCAATTGATTGTACGTAGTGAAGTAGAGGCATAATTGCACTTCGCTTACGTGGATACCTTGCAATGATTGAATCCATTATTGATATCTGATCATTTGTATATGCCACTAACGATCAACCCCACCCATTACTGGATCAAGTGATGCCACCGCTGCAATTACATCAGAAATCTGTCCACCTTCACACATTGCTGCAGTTGCTTGAAGATTATTAAATGATGGATCTCTAAAGTGCACACGGTATGGCCTGGTACCGCCATCTGATACTAAATGAACACCAAGTTCACCACGTGGAGATTCAATTGCTGTGTATACCTGTCCCACTGGAACTCTAAAACCTTCTGTTACTAATTTGAAATGATGAATCAATGCTTCCATAGATTCACCCATAATCTCCCTGATGTGATTTAGTGAGTTACCCATTCCGTCTGCACCAACAGATAATTGAGATGGCCAGGCAATTTTCTTATCGGCAACCATTACTGGCTCACCTTCTAGTTTTTCTAATTTAGTTACACACTGCTCAATTATTCTTAGTGATTGTTCAAGCTCTTGCATCCTTATCAAAAATCTTCCATAAACATCACAGCTATCTGTGGTTGGGATATCAAATTGATAATTCTCATATCCACAATAAGGTTGGGCTTTTCTTAAGTCCCAAGCTAAACCAGTTGAACGAAGAACTGGGCCAGTAATACCAAGTGTTGTGCAACCTGCTAAATCTAAGTAACCAATACCTTGTGTGCGCTTAATCCAAATTGAATTACCAACTAATAGTTTTTCATTATCTTTAAAGTTATGACGTAATTCTTTAATTGTCTGTCGGATTTTACTAAGCGCGCCTTGCGGTAAATCCTGTGCTATCCCGCCAGGCCTGACGTATGCCATATTCATTCGCAGTCCAGAAACCATCTCGAATACATCTAATACTTTTTCACGTTCTCTAAATGCAAAAATCATTGGCGATAGTGCACCTAACTCCAGTGCGCCAGTTCCAAGAGCCACCATGTGAGATGAAATTCGATTGAACTCCATCATCATTACTCTAATTACAGTAGCCCTCTCTGTAACATCATTTGTAATTCCTAAAAGCTTTTCAACACCTAAGCAATAAGCAGTCTCATTAAATATTGGAGACAAGTAATCCATTCTGGTTACAAAAGTTACGCCTTGTGTCCAATTTCGGTATTCAGTGTTTTTCTCAATACCCGTATGTAAATATCCGATTCCGCATCTTGTCTCAGTAATTGTTTCGCCATCAAGTTCTAGTACTAATCGCAGCACACCATGTGTTGATGGATGTTGTGGGCCCATATTTAACACAACACGCTCTTCCTTAGTTGCACCAATTTCAGTAACTAATGAATCCCAATCACCACCAGTTACGGAATAAACTCGGCCTTCAGTAGTTTCCTGTGAGGATGCGTATGGATCGGTGAAAGTTGTCATTGATAACTCCGACGTTGAGACGGCGCAGGCACAGTTGCACCTTTATATTCAATATCAATTCCGCCGAGTGGATAATCTTTTCGTTGTGGAAATCCTGGCCAATCATCTGGCATTAAAATTCTTGTCAGCCCTGGATGATTATCAAAAATGATTCCAAACATGTCGTATGTCTCACGCTCATGCCAATTCGCCCCAGCCCAAACTTCTACTACAGATGGCATGTGTGAATCTTTTTCGGATACACAAACTTCTAATCTAATTCGTTGATTTCTAGTAATTGAAAGTAATGAATAAACTGAGTGAAGTTCACGCCCAACTTCACTTGGGTAATGAGCCCCACTTATACCAATACACATTTCAAACTTGAGTTGATCACGTAAAATTTTAGCAACATCAAATAGTCGATCACGTTTAATGAATAATGTTAGCTCGCCCCGATCGACTACAACTTTTTCAATTGCATCACTGAACAATGGATATGCCCGCTCTAGATCATCAGCTACTTGATCGAAATAACTACCAAAAGGGCGTTGCGTTACACCAATATTGGTAGAGGTATTTACTAATCCACCAAAACCGGAGGTATCTCCACTTCCCTTTGCACCAAACATTCCGTTTTCACTCATGCTAATAAACCTTTTAATTGATGGGTTGGTTTGGCCGCTAAAGCAGCAGCTTCTACTTCCTTAATAATCTTTTCCCGATTTGGGCCTAATTTTTCATTACCAATTTGCTCATGCAATTTTAAAATTGCATCCATAAGCATTTCAGGTCTTGGTGGACAGCCTGGTAGATAAATATCAACTGGAATTATATGATCAACACCTTGCACGATTGCATAATTATTAAACATTCCACCAGATGATGCACAAGCACCCATTGCAATTGTCCATTTAGGTGCTGCCATTTGATCATAAATCTGACGAACAACCGGCGCCATTTTGTTGCTAACTCTTCCAGCGACAATCATTAAATCTGCCTGGCGCGGTGATGCCCTAAACACTTCCATTCCAAACCTTGCTAAGTCATATCGACCAGCACCTGCTGCCATCATTTCAATTGCGCAGCAAGCTAAACCAAAAGTAGCTGGCCATAATGAGTTCTTTCGCATATATCCGGCAAGTTTTTCAACTGTAGTAAGTAGAAATCCACTCGGTAATTTTTCTTCTAGACCCACGATTAATCCCATTCCAATCCGCCGCGGCGCCAAACATATGCATAGGCAACAAAAACAGTTCCGATAAATAATGCCATCTCAACTAGTCCAAATAATCCAAGTTGATCAAAAGCAACTGCCCATGGGTATAAAAATACAATTTCAATATCAAAGATAATAAATAACATTGCGGTTAAAAAATATTTAACAGGGAATCTACCGCCGCCAGCGGCTTGAGGTGATGGTTCGATTCCACATTCATAAGCATCTGATTTAGCTCGGTTATATCTTTTCGGTCCTGTTAATGCGGCTGCAACAACAGAAAAGAGTGCGAAACCAAGACCGATCGCACCAATCGCCAGGATCGGTACATATGGATTTATTGATGGATTCATACGGTCAAATCTTATGGTTTAGTAGAGGCATCTTTTGCCACTTCGCCTTTATAGCCAATGTGAACTGCGACAATACCGAAGGTTAAATCCTGCCATGCCACCGATTTAAACCCAATATTCCGCAATTTCAAGGCTAGAGCTGCCTGATCTGGCCAAGCCCGGATTGATTCTGCTAAGTAGACATATGCGTCAGGACTTTTACTTAATCTTTTGGCAATTATAGGTAATGTCTTCATTAAATAATTTAAATATATCTTTCTAAAAATTGAGTTAGTTGGGTGAGAAAATTCGGCTACTACAATCTTGCCGTTCGCTTTTGTCACACGCAACGCTTCTTTAAGCGCAGTTGAAGTATTTGAAGTATTACGTAAACCAAAAGAAATTGTCGTTACATCAAAAGTATTTTCTTCAAATGGAAGATTTAATGCATCACCTTGTACAAATTTAATATCCTTATTATTTTTACGCCCTTGCGTGAGCATTCCTTCTGAAAAATCAAGTGCTATAACATCAGCACCTTTATCAACTAATGGGCGAGAAGATGAACCAGTCCCAGCAGCAATATCTAGAATCTTCATTCCTGGTTTTGGTGCAATGATTGAGGTCACAACTCTTCGCCAAGCCTTTGTTCTGCCGATGCTGAGCAAGTCATTTAGAAAGTCATATCTATTAGCCACGGAATCAAACATCCTTGAGACATCATCTGGTTCTTTGTTTAAATTTGCGCGGACCACAGGAGTATTCTCTAAGGAGTAGGCTTTACAGACAAATCCAATAAATAGACAGGCGCAAATTTACATGTCGGTTTTAATTACTACTGAGATTCTGGGTGAGCATCCAGCGCTAACCTCAGTAAATACTAATTTAGATTTAGTAAATGCTTGGGTGCGAAGTGGCGATGGTTTAATAGGTTTTGGCGAGTATAAGAAATTTGAAATTAGGGGAGAAAATAGATTTAAAGAAGCAAAAGCTTGGTGGGAAGAGAGAGTTTCAGAGTTTAAAATTCAAAATAATGTTCATGGTAGTGGGACAGGTCCAATTCTATTTGCTTCGTTTTCATTTGATTCAGACCAAAGATCAGTATTAGTAATTCCAGAGATTGTGGTCGGTCAAAAAAACGGTAAGTCTTGGATAACTTGGATTGGTGAGACTAAACAACCTAGTTTGGGAAAAATAAACTCTGCACCTGTTAGTGGAGAAATTACTTGGCAGGAAGGCTCAATTTCAGAGCAAGCATGGCAATCTCAAGTTAGTAGCGCAATTAAAGCAATTAAAGAAAATAA
>JAQCGQ010000052.1 GCA_027730465.1 Actinomycetota bacterium
CCTAAGCGTGCGATTCTCACTTTTCCTTCTTTTCTGTTGAGATGAAGTTTTTGCTTTAATGAACTAGAATATCAAAACCTTAACATATAATTTTTCTCATTATTTGAGAGTAATAAGGATCAGGATTGGTGGGTATGAGCGAAGAGAAGTTTAATCGCCGTAGCCAGTACTGGTTTGGATTAAAAGATAAGGGTGGTTATATCCACCGCGAACGTCTTCGCAATCAAGGTTACGCCCCAGATGTTTTTGATGGTCGTCCCGTTATCGGTATTGCTAATACATGGTCTGAACTAAATCCATGTAATGGATCTTTAAATGATGTAGCTGAAGCGGTTAAGCGCGGAGTATGGGAAGCAGGTGGTTTTCCACTTGAATTTCCAGCGATGTCACTTAGTGAATCTTTACAGCGCCCAACCACAATGTTATATCGCAACATGCTTGCAATGGAGGTTGAGGAATTAATTAGATCTCACCCATTAGATGGCGTTGTGTTATTAGGTAATTGCGATAAGACACCTCCTGGATTATTAATGGGAGCAGCCAGTGTGGATCTTCCAGCGTTAATGATCACAGGCGGACCAATGCTTAACGGTCGCTATCATGGTGAAGCAGTTGGATCTGGCACATTAGTTTGGAAATATAGCGAGCAAGTCAGAAGTGGCAAGATAAGTTTTGAAGAGTTTATGGCGATGGAATCATGTTCTGCTCGTAGCCAAGGTTCATGTATGACAATGGGAACAGCATCAACTATGGCATGTGTTACTGAAGCACTAGGTGTGCAACTACCAGGAGCTGCTGCAATTCCAGCGGTTGATTCACGAAAATTCACATTAGCTCATCTTTCTGGGCGAAGAATTGTAAAAATGGTTGAAGAAGATCTAAGACTTTCTAAGATTTTAAATCGTAAAGCATTTGAAAATGCGATAAAAATCCTAGCTGCAATTGGTGGCTCAACAAATGCTGTTGTGCATCTACTTGCTATTGCCGGCCGGGTTGGCGTGCCACTTTCTTTAGATGACTTTGATAATTTAGGTAAAGATGTTCCGGTAATTGCAAACATGATGCCGAGTGGAAAGTTCTTAATGGAGGAGTTTTTTGATGCAGGTGGTGTGCCAACTGTAATGAAGGAGATCTCAAACTTAATTCACACAGATCACATAACTGTCACTGGTAAAACTGTTAAGGAGAATATTGAAGGCGCTGAGAATTGGAATAAAGAGGTAATTACGCCAGCAAATAAACCTTTCCAAGCAGCTGGCGGCGGCATTGTGGTTGTTCGTGGCTCTCTTGCCCCAGATGGTGCAATTATTAAAGTCTCGGCTGCATCACCAAAATTATTAACTCATAAAGGAAAAGCATTGGTGTTTAATGAAATTGAAGAGTATCTAAAGGTTGCAGATGATCCAGATCTGCCAGTAACGCCAGATACTGTTTTGATTTTGAAAAATTCAGGTCCAAAAGGTTATCCAGGATTTCCTGAGGTTGGAAATTTACCAATGCCAAAGAAGATGTTAGAACAAGGTGTAACGGATATGGTTCGAATCTCTGATGCCAGAATGAGCGGCACTGCTTATGGAACAGTGGTATTACATGTTTCACCAGAATCAACTGCTGGTGGGCCACTAGCTTTTGTGCAAGATGGTGATGAGATTGATTTAGATGTACCAAATCGTAAATTGAATTTACTTATTTCTGCTGATGAATTAGCAAAGCGTAAAGCTGCTTGGGTTGCGCCAAAGCCAAAAGCTGAGCGCGGTTGGAGCAAGATGTATATCGATCATGTGCAACAAGCTCATCTTGGTGCAGATCTTGATTTCTTAGTTGGTGGCAGTGGCGATTATGTGCCACGCCATTCACATTAATTAAACGGGTTTAGAAACTTAGTTTTTTCAACCGCTTCAAACTCAAGCAACCTATTCCACTTAGCATTTCGTTCTGAGCCATGGGTTGAACCAACCTTAATCTGACCTGCACTCCAACCAGTTGCTAAGTCAGAAAGCCAAGAGTCCTCATTTTCACCAGAACGAGCTGAGACCACCGTATTAAAGTTATTAGCCCTAGCCTGCTTTAATACATTTAAAGTTGATGTAACCAAACCATTTTGATTAGCTTTAATCAAGATTGCATTAGCACTTTTTTGATCTATAGCTTTATTTAATCGAACAAGATTTGTAGTTAATAGATCATCTCCCAAAACCTGCAGTTTTTTAGGAGCAATGGTCATAAACTGTTGCCAAGCAGACCAATCATCTTCTGCAAATGGATCTTCAATTGAAATGATTGGTTGATTAGAGACTAAATTATTGATGTATTTAACAAACTCTTCAGATGTGTAGCTTTTATTAATATTTGTTAAGTTATATTTTTCGCTTTCAAAAAATTGAGTAGAAGCAACATCCAAAGCCAAGCCCACTTGATCTCCTACAATAAGACCAACTTTTTCAATCACACTTATTACAAACTCACATGCTTCATCCACTGATTTAAATGGGATTGATATTCCACCCTCATCCGCAATTAGATTTGTGGAGTGGCCCGCCTCTTTCCCAAGTTTTGCGGCCATCTCTCTAACTGCCACAATCCAAGAAAGGGCCTCGGTAAAAGTTTTTGCCCCAACTGGAATAATCAGTAAATCTTGAATATCCATATTTCGATTTGCATGTGCACCGCCAGATAAAATATTTACCATCGGCATCGGAATCAGTAATGGCCCATCTGGATTAAAAAATCTAGCAAGTGATTTATTTTGTGAATGAGCATCTGCAATTGCTGCTGCAAGGGAAACAGCAAGTGTTGCATTAGCACCAAGGCTAGAGTGATCAACACTTGGATCTAATTCAAGTAAATGTGCATCTACTACATTTAGATCAATTTGCTCTTCAATTAATCTTGGCGCAATTTTCTCATTAATATTTTTAACCACTTGCTGTACTGATAATCCTGCGTAAAACTTTTCTTCATTCTCACTACCTTTATCCCGCAACTCTTTTGCCTCATGCATGCCAGTTGAAGCTCCAGATGGAACTCTGGCGGTATGAGTTGAGCCATCAGTTAAAGATATCGCAGCAGCAACTGTTGGACGCCCCCTTGAATCTAAAACCTGATAGCCAATCACCTTATTAATTTTCATTTAGCCCTAATTTCAAATAATTGCTCAACTGAGATGACGTCATCACTAGACAACAATTTTTTAGTATGTCTTTGTAATTTCTCTTTAACCCCATCATTTAGATAATTTACTGGTGATTTACCCTCCACCCGCGCAAGTGCAATTAGAGCGGCATGTTTTGTAACCGAGGCTGAGATTGGCCGCAGTTTTTCATACTCCTTAACAAAGGCACTTGCGGTATTGGTAAGTAATTTCACCTGCAAGTGATTTTCTGCTCTAAAAAATTTACAGAGTAAATGGGCGATTAAAAAAGCTAGATCAAATACTGGATTACCAACATGGGTCACTTCAAAATCTAAAATATAAACCTGATCATCCATAGACACCATAATATTTTTTGGTGAAAAATCTCCGTGCACTATCGTGGTCTTATCACCTTCGAGTTCATTAATTAACTTTCTTATCGCAACTTGAATCTGTGGATTCTTATCTGCCACAAACCGATAAAACGGATCAATTCGAAGTTGTTCAAATAGGGAGTCCTCCATAAATTTAATTTTTGCCGCTGGTGTTACCTCACCATAGTTATGCCAGGCGGCTAAAGTCTTTCCAAGTAGGCGGCCAACTTCTGGATTGATAATGCCAGCTAATAAATCAGATTTCCAAACTGTGCTGCCAGTAGGTACTCGTTCTAAAACTAAGATAAATCGCTCTGGATCTACGAAAACCAACTTCGGCACTTGCGCTGGGCTTAATTGATTAAACAGCTCAATTGCATTTGCTTCAACAATTGCCCGCCTCTGATCTACCTCCCATTTTTCACTAACTGCAAGCTCGGCTAGCGCTTGCTTTAGTACTAATTTTTTTGTAGCAGTTGTAACTGCCAGTACCACATTAGAAACACCGCCAGTTAAAACCTCAACCTGGGCGCTATCAGAGGCTGAAATAACTTCTTTACTTATTAGGTAATCAATAACACTATCTTGATCAAGTAATACAACACTCACTTTGGTAATACCTAGAGAATTCTTGCAATAGCAAATCCGTAATCAACAAATAAAGATTGACCAGAGATTGCAGTGTTATCTTCACAGCCCAGTAAATAGGTGGCATTTGCTACATCACTCGGTGTAACCATCTTCTTACCTGGAGTCTGCCACTGAACATTTTCAATCTGCTCAGGCTTAAGTAATCCTCTTGCCATTGGTGAATCAACTACGCCTGGTAGCAAGCCATTTACCAAAATACTTTTTGCATTTCCTAGATCAACTGCCATAGATCTAACTAAGCCACCAACTGCTGCTTTTGTGATGGTGTATGACATTTTCTCTTGCCTAGTTACCTGCTCCCAAAATGAACTTAAAATTACCATTTTTCCCTTATGCTTAATTAGATTATGTAATATCAAAGCCTTTGTTGTCTGGCTTATGAAAGTAACATTTGCCTCAAATAATCGATTTAAATCATCACTTGAGTAATTAACAACGGAGTCATTGTTATTAGCACCCTGGGCAAATACAACTGAATCAAATAATTGACCCTTTAATAGCTCAGGTACTGGTTCATCGGTTAGGGGAAGTTGAAATTGATCTACAGAATTAGTAACTTTTCGAACACCAAAAGTTACTTCATATCCTTCGGCTTTAAACTTATTAGCTATTGCAGTGCCTAACACACCATTGCCACCAAATATTAATAATTTAAGTGCAGTAGGAGTTGTCATATTACTTTTTTAAACCATACCTATCTAATATGGCCTTACTTAGAGCAGCCCTGCGAACTCGCTCTTTAGCAGTTGATTCAACTAATCCTTGAATATGTGCTCCTGATGGATATAGCCCCGGTGAGTTCCTGACGGTAAATTTTAAATATATTGGGGCAGCCACTCTTACTAAATCTGGAGTTTCATAATGTCTAACTGCGCCACCAAAATCATCTGGTCCTTCCACATAGACATCAACTGGAATATCAACTTGTGACCTAATGGATGCAATCTGTTGCAAAGATAGATCAGTTGCTAGGTTAAGAGTTGATGCACCAAGATCTTCAAGTACAGCAGCAGTTGCTGGGTTATTACAGACCATTGCAACTGAGGTTTTTAGTATTAAATCCTTTGGCAAATCACCCTTTACTTTAGCTTGGCCAAGTACTTTTAGTAATCCGATATCTCCAACTAAAACACTTCGAAGTCCTAAATTCACTGCATGAATTACATCCTCTAATGCAAATCTAAGTTGATCTGCGCCACGAAGTGTTGGAGAGGCGATTACGCCAGCAGTAGCTGATACCTGTTTACCAATATCCCAAGACGCCCGTGGTCCAACAAATAAACAAACCTCAATCTTCGCCTTCTTACCGATCGCCACCATCTCTTTAATCTCAGCATCAGTTTGCATCATAATTCCAGAGCCTTGGGAGATTCGATGAATAATTAGTTTATGTTTCTTAGATTCATCAATTACTGTCTTAAAAGCAGCAGGACCCTCTACGGACGGAATCTCAATTTTATATCGCGTGCCATCAGTAAATCGTTTAGCAGATTCTGGCAGGCCATCTGCATCTTGGTGAGTGATTTTTTGTTTATTT
>JAQCGQ010000053.1 GCA_027730465.1 Actinomycetota bacterium
CTACTTAATCCTTGGGTTAGTTTCACTCGTTGCATCATTTTTTGGTGTTGGGCAAGGCTATGGCTTCTATGGCGTGTCAGGTCTAGGTATTCTTCTAGCTGTTGCTGGAGTGGCAATTGCAAGCCTATTTTTAGTTCTTGATTTTGATCAAATTCAAAAAGGTGTCAATAATGGTGTGCCAGAGAAAGAATCATGGCGAGCATCATTTGGTTTGATGGTAACAATTGTCTGGCTATATCTAGAAGTATTACGCTTAATTTCAATCTTGCGTAATCGATAAATTAAAGAATCACCAATAGGGGCTGTGGGAAATCACAGCTCCTGTTTATTTTTATCAATAATTAAATTATTATCTAAATGAGATGATCTTGTTTCAGGCAATAGAACTGATAATAAAATAGCAATTGCACTAATTACAGCTGAAGCCAAGAAAGCTGTTTGGTAACTGTAATTATCAGTTAAAAATCCAACTAAAATTGGTCCAACAATCATTCCGGCATCACCTGCCATCTGCCAAGCGGCGATTACTTGACCACCACGACCCTTAATAATGTCACCAACCACACTTCCGGGGGCGGTTCCAACATAGGCACCACCTAATCCAAATAAGGCCATAGATATGAAATACCAAAGCGGACTTGTTGTGAAGGAGAGCATTAATACGCCAAATAAAACATAACTGCCTCCTAAAATCAGTGCAGCTTTTCGTCCCTTTTCATCTGAGAATTTTCCAGCTTTAAGTAAAAACAATCCTTGAATTAAAGCGCCAAGAGTTAGTCCAATACCTGCAACTGTGGCCGTTGAGTTAAGTTCTTCAGTTACAAATAATGGCAAAATTGATGACCTAAGGCCGAATAAAACCCAGTTATTTATAAATGCTAATGCTAAAGCGATTTGATATGGACGCAATTTAAATGCTTGTTTAAGTGTTGTTTGTCCAATCACACTTGTAGCTACATCAACTTTAATTCCCAATCTTTTCTCACTTAAAAAGAATAATGCAATCATCCCAGCCATTGCTAAGGTGATCGAGTAAACAAAGAACGGTGCCCTAAGTGATATGCCAGAGAGAATGCCGCCAAATGCTGGACCAGCAACACCGCCAATTAAAAAACCTCCATTAAATAATGATTGGGCTCGTGCGCGGTAATTATCACTTACTGACCTCATTAAAAGTGAACCAGCTGAGACTGAAAACATGGAAGAGCCGAGGCCACCTAATGTGCGAAATGTTAGTAGTTGCCCGTAACTTTGAGCTATGGCGGTTAGTAATGTGAAGAAGGAGACCATAAATAAACCAAAACCTAGAACAGCACGCTCTCCAAATCGGTCTACTAATCGACCAGAAACAAAGCCAGAGGAAAAGCGCATAATGGCAAAACTTGAAATGATTAATCCGATTGCCGTTTTACTCACACCAAATGAAGCTGCAAAAAGTGGAATTGCTGGAATGATTAAGCCAAAGCCAACTGCGACAAAAAATGCCACAACTGAAAGCACTCCAACCTCTTTTGGAAGTTGAGCAAATGGATTTTTACTCGCTTTTTTACTTTTAATGAAAATCCCACCCTAGTTTTTAAGATCAACTGCTTAGCTAGATACAAGTTTACTCACTTTATCTAATAGGATCTAACACATGAAAGCAGTTATCGCAGAGGGCTTAATTAAAACCTATAACAAAGGCTCAATTAAGGCCTTAGATGGCCTAAGTCTTGATGTTGAAGAAGGAACCGTACTTGGTGTGTTAGGCCCAAATGGTGCTGGCAAAACTACAACTGTGAGAATTTTAGCAACTCTTTTAGCACCTGACTCAGGGCGCGTAAGTGTTGCAGGTATTGATGTTTTAAAACATCCAGATGAAGTAAGAAAAATTATTGGTTTATCAGGACAATACGCCGCAGTTGATGAAACATTAACCGGCTGGGATAACTTAATTATGTTTGGAAGGCTCTATCACTTATCTGCTAATGCGGCTAAGTCGCGCGCTATTGAATTACTTGAGCAATTTAATTTAACTGAAGCTGCAAAGCGACCTATTAGAACCTACTCTGGCGGTATGCGCCGCCGCCTTGATTTGGCTGCATCATTAATTATTCGTCCTAAAGTTTTATTTTTAGATGAGCCCACCACAGGTCTTGACCCAAGAGGGCGGCAAGATATGTGGGGAGTAATCGATGATCTAGTAAAAGGTGGGGTTACTTTGTTGTTAACTACCCAGTATTTGGAAGAAGCAGATCATTTAGCTGATGAGATCGCTGTAATTGATCATGGCAAGGTAATTGCCCGTGGCACATCTGATTTACTTAAGAAACAAGTTGGTGGTGAGCGGCTTGAGATTGTGGTGGAAAATCAAGATCTAACTGCAGCTAAAGAAATTGTGGCGCAAGTAAGTGGTGGTGGTGGAATTAATGTTGATGAGGGCCTTCGCCAAGTCTCCGCTCCAGTTACTACGGGTAGTAAAGCATTAATTGAAGCAGCTAAGTTATTAGATGAAAAAGGAATTCATCCATTAGATATTGGGCTCAAGCGGCCTTCACTAGATGATGTATTTCTGGCATTAACTGGGCACGTAGCTGAGGAGAAAAAAGATGAGGAAGTACTACTCACACAAGGTCGAAAGCGAGGTAAATAAGTGAATGCAATCTCAGATGCACTAATTATTACTAAACGCCAGCTCTTGCAACTTGCCCGGGTACCAGAATTAATTCTATTTTCTATTATCCAGCCAATCATGTTTGTTTTATTATTTAGATTTGTTTTTGGCGGATCAATTGATACCGGACAACCTGGTGGGTATGTTCAGTTATTAATGCCTGGAATATTTGTGCAAACAGTTGCCTTTACCCTTGCTGCTACAGCAGTTGGCCTAACTGCTGATATGCAAAAAGGACTAATTGATCGCTTTAGATCATTACCAATATCAAGATCAGCTGTTTTATTTGGCCGTACCTTAGGTGATGCTGCCTTAAATATTGTAGTTCTAACTGCTATGGGATTAACTGGTTACATAGTCGGTTGGCGACCAACCTCTGGCTTATTTAATGTTTTCCTTGGATTTTCATTTTTATTAGTTTTTGGCTTTGCCATGTCTTGGGTCGGAGTGTTAATCGGCCTTTCAGTAAGAGAGGAGCGAGTGGCAACAAATGCTACTTTTATTGCTGTCTTTCCACTAACCTTTTTATCAAACGCCTTTGCGCCTACAACTGGAATGCCAAAACCACTTCAATATATTGCTGAGTGGAATCCAGTCTCGACAATGGTGGCTGCTTGCCGGCAATTATTTGGACTTGAGAATCAATTCGGTGCAACCGCTGGATCATTTCCAAGTGAGAATCCATTAATGATGTCTATTGTTTATATGATTTTAATTATGGCCGTATTTATTCCACTAAGTGTTAGAAAATACAATAATTCTAGTAAGCGGTAATTAGTTAAATAGTGAAGCTTCAAGTACTGCAACGGCAATCTGCTTACCATTTGGAGCGGTGTAATTTACAGTTTGCCCAACTTTAGCGCCAAGGACGGCAGCGCCAAGGGGTGATTTTTCAGAGTAAACATCAACATCATCATTTGATATCTCGCGGGAGCCAAGTAGAAATTTAATTTCATCCCCTGCAATATTAACTCTAACCAACATGCCAAGTCCTACTACTCCGGACTCACTAGCTGGAGGAGTTCCAATGTGGGCGTTCTCAAGCATATGTTTAAGTTGGCGAATTCTTCCTTCAATTTTTCCTTGCTCCTCACGTGCTGCG
Source organism: Actinomycetota bacterium (assembly GCA_027730465.1). GTDB lineage: Bacteria > Actinomycetota > Actinomycetes > Nanopelagicales > Nanopelagicaceae > Nanopelagicus. The sequence goes on from JAQCGQ010000053.1 coordinate 3,756, forward strand.
TGGTAGCCACCATTTTCTTTTAAATCACCTTCAGACCGAGCAGTTTCAATCTTTTTAATTATTTCAGCACGAAGTGGACCCTCAAGCTCAGTGAGCTCAGCTGCTAATCGATCTGCAGCTTCTTGGGTAAGCCAGGTTTGAGTTGGTTTATTCATAAGAGGTGAATATTACTGGCAACTAGTAATTCCTGCATTAACAGCAGGAAGACGGGTAGCGACTTCAATAGTGCGGGTGTTAGCACCTGATTTAAGTGAGGTGGCTGGCATTAGATCAGAGATTTCACCAACAGTATTTTTATCAATATCTCTGGCCACAATTGAACAGCTGTGATCAGTATTTAAATCCTGCACCGAAATTGAATAAGTCACTGAAATACTTTGATCATTAACAACTTTAAATGAAAGTAACTCATATCTAACATCAGGATTGGCAGCATTAAGAGCACTCCAGATAAACCAGGAGATGCCAGCAAGGAGAGGAATTACTGCAGGCCATAGCCAGTTCCGGTTATTCTCTTTAATGCCATAGCGCTGACGAAGGTGCGCAGATGCGAGTACTTTGGGATGAGTCACATGGATAAGTGTAGAGCGGTATCCCCCAGCCTAAGTAGGCTTATCTTCTAGATAAGGGGTGTAAAAATGGATGAGGTAAAAAGCTTTGATATGGGTGTTGCCGGCTCACTTACTATGATTTTTTTAACCCTTGCTACCACCCTTCTTTTGATTAATTTTTATCGCAGATATAAAAGATTAATTGATCGCAAAGATCAAGAGTAATTCTTAAAATCATTATATGAAGGTAGCCAAGAACTTATTACTGGTAATCACTTGGCTGCTCTTAATTTATACCAGCTTTGAACTTGGCATGTGGCAACTTCAGCGCGCCCAAGATATGAATGAAGTGAGTGCACCAGTAGCAGATAAGCCGCTGATAGCACTAGATAAGGTGGCATCTGCAGGTAAGAATATGCCGATTAAGGCGGTTAATCGAATCGTTTTGGCCTCAGGTAATTACACAAGTAGTTACTTAGCTCTTGATCAAAAAATAGAGCCTGAGGTAATTGTTGATCTAGATGTGAGATTACTTAAACTAAGCACCGGTCATGGCATTTTAGTTGTTCGAGAGATTGCAAAAAATCCACCGGTAGTAATTAACTCCCCAGTTAAGATAACTGGGCGGCTATATCCAAGGCAAAATGTGGATCGAGCATTTGCTAAGGGCGGGCAATTATCTCGAATAGATCCCTCATTGGTAGTTAGTAAAGAAAATCCATTTTTATATGATGGTTATATTGTGCTGCAAACAGAGGCAGTAGGTAATAACCTAGAAAATAACATTACGCCAATCCCATCACCACAGATAACTCAAAAGCTTGAAGTATTTTATTGGCAACACATCTCCTATGTTGTGGTGTGGTGGTTTATGGCATTACTACTATTAATAGCACCAGTGTTTCCACAATTTAGATCTCCTAAGAAAAAAGTAAAGGTAGGTAAAGTTAAATGAATGGTGTGATTAAGAGATTTCGTGTGATGGCAATTTGGGCAGGGGTAATGTCACTCATGCTTTGGTTTATTTATATGCCAACTAAGTACCTTCTTCCTGAGTTCTTTGATGAACGTTTTATTTGGATCACTATTGTCCATGGCTACACCTATCCGCTATATCTGCTAGCTGCGCTGCAACTTTGCATTAAGCAGGGAAGATCTTTAATTAGTACCGCCCTTTTCTTACTGGCTGGCACCTTGCCAGTTGCCTCAATCTGGATAGAAAGAAAGGTCAGAAGAGATAATCCATATAAGGGCTAAATCCTTTATCTAAACTTCACCTTTAACCCTTGCGTGTCTGCACAAAACTTTAAGGTTGATAATTTACCTTTGACCTATCTTCCAATACCCCGAGCACAATTAAACAGATTGCG
>JAQCGQ010000054.1 GCA_027730465.1 Actinomycetota bacterium
TTGGTTAGCGCGCCGCCCTGTCACGGCGGAGGTCGCGGGTTCAAGTCCCGTCTGGGTCGCGATTTGTTTGGTTGGTAAATTAAATTTGCTAAATTAACAAATTTTATTGGCTTGGTAGCTCAGTTGGTATGAGCGAACGACTGAAAATCGTTAGGTCGCCGGTTCGATCCCGGCCCAAGCCACAAGTTCTAAATATCTTTGCGACTTAAGAAAGCTCCTAGTAAGAAAATCCAAAATACAATTCCAAAACTGAGGCCAACGAATTCATTTGAAAATAAGTCAAATGAAATAACAATCGCAATTGTAGCAAAGATTGCAGAAAGAAACCAGAGCAAAATTGCAGTAACTTTGCGTGATAAACCTAACCTTATTAACCTATGCGACAAATGATCTTTTCCTCCCTGAAAAGGAGAGACACCTCGCCTTAATCTTGATATGACCGCAACTATAGTGTCAAGTATTGGAATAGCGAGCAATAGAATGGGAATTACAAAGGAAGTAAATCTGGAATCTGTCTCTGGATTCAGCCTAACTGTAAGGATCGCAATCAGCACACCTAAGAAAAGTGCGCCAGCATCTCCCATGTATATCCTTGCCGGGGATTTATTCCAAATTAGAAATCCTAATGTAGCGCCAGTTATCACTAATGAAAGTGCTGCTAGAAATGTTTGGCCGTTACTCAAAGTTAAAATACTAAGCGCGATAGCCGAAATTGCAGTAGTGCCAGCAGCCCCACCATCTAAATTATCAAAAAAATTAATGGAATTACAGATACCAACTATCCAAAGAACTGTGATAAGAATATCTAATAGGGTCGACCCTGTTGGGTTTCCTAAGTTGTTGGTGAATACCAGTAGGATAGCAACAATTAAACCTGCAATACTTTGCCCAATAAACCTTGGTAATGGGTGTAAATTCTTAATATCATCCCATAATCCAATAACACCGATTGCAACAGCTGGGCCAAGTAGTGAAGTTGCTAGCCAAAAATTATTCGCTCCCGCGCCTGACATAATTAATGCACCATAAGTAACAATTAGAACTCCTATAATTATTGCTACTCCCCCAAGATAAGGGGTGGGACTTGTATGTGATTTATGGGTTGAGTCTGGCCGATCTAAAATATCTTTTGAAATTGCAATTCTTCTCATAAGTGGAGTTAATATGCCAACTAATGCATATGATGAGATGAGGAGTAAAAAATACTCTAGCGATGAAATATTCAATCTAGAACCAAAATTTTTATGCCGACCCTGCTTTTCTTCGGTGCATTTTTGGCGCAGCTCCAGCAGTTTGACCAGCTCCTACCTTTGAGCCGCCAGTAAGACCTGTACTTTTACCAGCATTATGACCTTTTTGTTTTTTTGCCAAAGCAGCAAGCATCTTTGCTTTTTGATCTACCTCACGGATATTTTCTTCATCACTGCTCATAAGAAACCACCTTTTGATTATTTGATTGCATTATGTATTGGGTATAACCGATTTTAATAACTCTTTTACTTCAGACTCTTTATACCTTCTGTGTCCACCTAAGGTCTTAATTGAGGTTAGCTTGCCAGCCTTAGCCCATCTAGTAACAGTTTTTGGATCAACCCTAAAGAGTGAAGCAACCTCAGCTGGGGTTAATAGCTTCTCTTGGTTGGTTGCAGATAGTGGTGGGAAATTAGCTTGGACCAATTTATTACTCTCCATTCCCAGTAATAGACCATATTGTCTAATTTAAACCAATTGAGAGAAGTATCCCTTTAAGTTAACCTTGAAACAAGTACAAAAAAACTAAGATGCAGATTCAAGAGCTGCCACCCTACGCCAGCGCGTGACTAGTCTTTCATAGCCCTTTCCAGCAAGAGCTCCATCACCCGATGCAAGTCCGGCTATCGATGAGTTCACATCCTCGATAGAGGAGTCCGCCTCGAGGCCAGACTCTCCATTTGAAAGAAGTGAGTTATGTAAAAACGTTGCCAGCCCTCCATAATCTAATTCAACAATTGACTTTCGATCAAAAATTTCAAGCTAAGATAAAAGTTCAGCAACTTCACCCTCTACTACCCCTTCACCAAAGGCTGACATTACTGTTTGATGGGTAAAAGTACATCTGTCCTTAGCGCTTGAGATTGAAGTCCTCAAAATAGAAAAATGGCCATTGTCATCAACTCCCCTATTTCGTTCTTCTGGTGAAAATAGTGCAAACCATCTTGGAGGAATACTCCAAGTTGAAGAAAGTATATGCGAAACTTTATCTTCGATACTCTGTAAAATATTTTGCATAGAATCATTAACAACCTTAGGAATAAAGTAATTAACAATGCCAGATGGTAATGAGTTAGTAAAATCATCAAATGCATTGTAATTTCTTATCGCTGTAGACCACGGTGAGACATACCTATTGTTATCTATTACCAGAAAGTGAGCCCCGTCAATTTTTGAATATGAATAATTCAAAGTAATAGTTTTGCGCAATGATTCATTTTGCTCTTCGAATACTGTTTGCAAATTCGAAAATTCTGTAGACCATAGATTTTGATCCCTTAGATTAAAGGATTCAAATGGTTCATAGATCCTAAGTGAAGCTACATAAGGTGTAGGTCTCATAACATTAAATCACTAATCTATATGTGAGCTTTAGGTTAAAAATCAATAGATTCATACACTTGAAAAATCTTATTAGCCATAATCTTTGAATCAAACAACTCAAGTTGAGACTTATATCCAGAAGTTAACTCATTAACCGAACTGGATTCGCTATTTACATATAATATTTTATCCGCCAATAATTTATGATCACCCGTTGGATACAATCCTAGATAGCCAACTCCTAAAACCTCAGGTATGGCAGAATTACTAGGGGCCAAAATTGGCTTATTAGCCTGCATAGCTTCTAATAATGCTAGTCCAAATCCTTCACCATTACTTGCAAATATAAATAAATCTATTTTCCTAAGAAATTCGTGAACGTACGCCGTCTTACCTAACCAAATGACGTTAGACTCAATTTGCATATCCTTACATAGCTTCTTAAGATCTATTTCGTTCTTTCCCGTACCAACAATGAAAAATTTCATATCGGGAATTTTTTCAAGGGTGAGTTTTATTGATGAAAGCATAGTAAAATAATTTTTTCCAGGTACAAGGCGTCCAATTGTACCAATTTTGAATGTATTAGAATCTTCTAGTTCGGGGTGAACAATTTGTGCCTTATTTGTAACTTTAGAGTTCGTGATTGCAAAACCATAATGAACCACGATTATATTTACCTTTTTACTTATTTCTTTACAAACTAAAGAGTGTTCTTTAATTGCATTGGAGATGGCAATTATTGAAGCAGCCCTACTTGAGGTATATCTAGATAAAAAAATTGAAATAATTCTAGGCTTATTTGGCCAAAACGGCTCGAAATTGTGTCTAGTAATAACAAATCTCTTATTTTTACAAGCACTGGCAGCTACTAATTCAGCCTGAGATAAATGTGCATGCACTAAGAAATTATTTTTATGCATATAACGTCGAAAACGATAAATCTGAACGATAATACTTTTGTTTGCTAAAGTAGAATTTATAGATATTCCCAATTCTTTGAAATTATCTGCTAGTTCAGGCTTACCTTTAAGATAAAAAATTTCAACTTCATTCTTTCTTTCTACTTGTTGTTGAGCCAAAGTTAATAGCTGAACTTCTGCTCCACCTCGTTCGATGGTTGTGATTATGTGAATTATTTTTTTTGTTTTCATACCACAGATTTAAAGTAATCAACGGTCTTTCGGATGCCTTCTAATAATTCAATTTCCGGTTGCCACTCAAGTAACTCGATTGCTTTTGAAATATCAGGCTTTCTCTGCTTCGGATCATCTTGGGGTAATGCCTTATATAGTATTTCACTCTTTGATCCAGTAACTTCAATTACTGATTTCGCCAATTCTAAAACGGTAAACTCGTTTGGATTTCCAAGATTTAAAGGGGTTGCAATAGGTTTTGCTAAAGTTGATAACTTGTAGATTCCATCTACTAAATCAGATACATAACAAAATGACCTAGATTGATCACCTTTTCCATAAACAGTAATAGGTTCATTTTTTAAAGCCTGGACGATAAAGTTACTAACAACTCGTCCATCATTTTGTGACATATTTGGTCCATAAGTATTAAAAATTCTTAAAACCCGTGTATCAAGACCGTATTGTCGTTTGTAATCAAAACACAGAGTTTCAGCCGCTCTCTTGCCTTCATCATAACAAGATCTAATTCCGATTGGGTTTACATTCCCCCAATACTCTTCTTGTTGTGGTGACTCTTTGGGATCACCATAGACTTCACTGGTTGATGCCTGAATTACCATTGCACCAGTTTCCTTAGCTAAATGCAATAAATTAATCATTCCTAGGAAATTAGTTTCGATCGTGCGCACTGGATCTTGTTGATAAGCAACAGGTGAGGCAGGGCAAGCAAAATTTAAAATTGTATCAACTTCAATATCATAAGGTTCTCTAACATCATGCTCTATGAAAGTAAAATTAGGATTAGATTTTAAATGTTCGATATTAGTAAGTGATCCCGTAGATAAATCATCTAAAACTGTAACGTGATGGTTATTCTCAATAAGATTATTGGAAATATGTGAACCTAAAAAACCAGCACCCCCTGCTAAAAGAACTTTCATGTATTTATCTTTGCATAGATTTTGGGAACAGAGTTACTAAAACCGTCTTAGGTTTTTAGCTGTTATGAGAATTACTACTTACTTATACTTTGAGTAATCATCATTGGCATAAGGGTCATCATTTTCAGCACTTTTTATGCCATCTACCTCACCATGCAACTCTTTAGCCAGTCTCTCTAAATCCATATCTGGATTTGAATACTTTAGATCCCTAGCTACTCTGGTCTCTTTTGCTTTTGATCGGCCACGTCCCATGGGTGGGCCTCCTTCACAATCACTGATTCTGCCGTAGGGTAGAAGATTATCTAATCAACCCCATTTGACGCCAAAAAATTTCAGATTCCAGCCTGGTATTTAGCTGATACCTGTGTAAATAGCTTAGATAAATCACTGGCAAGCCCTGAGGCACGAATCTGGCCTTGGCCAATGAGGCCTGACCAAGAACCAGGATTGATCGCTAGGTGAATCAAGGTATCTGCGTTCATCTCAACCTGATTTGAAGGTGTGCACCGGCGGTGGACTGGACCCTCGCCGCATTGAATCGCTCCATAGGGAGGCACTCGTAACTCAACTGTTTTACCTGGTGAAATCTCCTTTATCAATTTGAAGATTTTTGCAACCTCTAAAGCAACCTCTGGATCTTTCTTCATACTAAATCAGTGATTGCAGATCAACCTTTGAAACTTCACCCTTTGTAATCTGCTTGATCTCATCTGTTACTTCTCTTGTTTGTTCAATAGCGCTGCCAGCAAAGGCTGATGGATCTTTAATAAAATTATTTAATTGATTTATTGATAATGGAAAATCTTTTTCACTAGCTAGTGCGTTAAAGAAACTACTGGCAGTAGTGGTTGTGGCATATTTTTTAATTAACTCATGGGCTACCTCTCTACCCATACCTTTTTTAACTAGCTCAGTTAAGATCTGGGAGGTGGCTAAAAATGGTAGCTGCTCTGCTAGCTCTTTATTAATATTTTTTTCATAGATACCAAACTCAGTAAG
>JAQCGQ010000055.1 GCA_027730465.1 Actinomycetota bacterium
GCTTTGATATGAAAATAGCAGCTGGGCACGTAATTAGTACAGATCCAAAAGAGTCAATAGCAGTTAAGCGAAAGGCAATTGTTAATTTGATTGTGAGTAAAGGTGTGGAGCAACTTTCACTTCAATCATATGTAGGTAAAGGGGGTGAACAAGCTCTCTCTGAATTAACAGATATGGGATTTGATGTAGATGCAGTTTATAAATTTAGTGATAACGTTTTTAAAGGACAAGTTATCTCTCAATCACCTGAAAAATTAGACAGTGTAGGAAAGGGAAGTAAAATTGATTTAGTAATTTCTAATGGCCCAGGGTTTGTTTTTGTGCCGAATGTCTTAGGAAAAAATGAAAACGATGCTTCCTTAGATTTAGAGAATTTAGGGCTTCGTGTAAAAATTAAGGGGTCTGGTAAGGTAAATAACATATCTCCTGCTATTGGAACAAAAATTAAACAAGGCGCAATCGTTACTCTGACTCTGCGATAGAAGAGGTTTGCCGCCTCTCAGGTAGGCTCACCAAATGGCCGCACTTAAAAGTCCGATTCGTATTGGTGCACATGTGCCGACATCTGGCGGTATGGCAACTCGATCTATTGAGTACGCATTAACAATTAAGGCTGAAGCAATTCAAGTATTTGCCTCAAGTCCTAGAACCTGGGCAACTTCAGCGCCAAATCCTGCAATGGATGAAGCATTTAAGATTAAAACGTCAGAGCATGATATTAAGCCCTATGTGCATGCATCATTTTTAATTAATTTAGGATCTCCAACTCAATCTACTTATGAAAACTCACTTTCAGCCACTGCTTATTCGCTCAAGCGAGGACGAGAAATTGGAGCGCACGGTGTTGTTGTCCATACTGGTTCAGCTGTTGATGAATCTCATGTTAAGCAAGCATGGAAACAGATCCATGAAGGAGTAATGCCAATTCTAAACAATCTTAAAGATGATGACCCTTGGTTACTTTTAGAGCCAACAGCTGGTCAAGGTCAATCACTAGTTAAAAAATTAGATGATCTAACAAAATATTTTGAAGCCCTTGAATGGCACCCAAAAGTTGGAGTTTGCCTTGACACCTGTCATGTTTTTGCCGCAGGGCATGATATTAAAAAGCCGGGTGGTATGAAGGAAACTCTCGATCTACTTGTAAAAATTGTTGGAGTTGAGCGAATTAAATTAATACATGTAAATGACTCAATGGACATATGTGGAAATTTAAAAGATAGGCACCAAAATATCGGTAAGGGTGAAATTGGTACAAAACCTTTTACTGAATTGGTATCCCACCCAGCAATACTAAATGCCCCTCTAATTTTAGAGACTCCGGGGGAAGAACCAGAGCATGGCAGTGAGGTTGCTCTACTTAAAAAAATGCGTGACAAAAAATGAAAAGTAAATTACCTCTCTATATTGCAATGATTTCAATTGCAGCCATCTGGGGTAGCTCTTTTGTGGTTATGAAAGATTCACTTGAACGTCAAAATGTATTTTCATTTCTATCTTCTAGATTTATACTCGCAGCCTTATTAATGTTTTTATATAGGCCTGGAGCATTTCGAAGATTAACAAAAAAGTTTGTTTCTAGAGGAATTATTGCAGGCATTCTGCTTGGCAGTGGATATATTTTTCAGACATATGGATTAACTAAAACCACTGTTTCTAATACTGGATTTATCACAGGCCTTTATCTAGTTTTTACTCCCCTAATCTCACTTTTACTACTTAAGCGGCATGTTTTAAAAATTCAATGGCTTGCGGTGTTAATTGCAACTATTGGATTATTTTTTATCTCATATAACGGGGTAACAATCGGTGTTGGTGAAATATTAGTTTTAATATCTGCTGTTATTTATGGCGCCCACTTTGTAGTATTAGGTGAATGGAGTGATGGTGAAAATACTTATGCGCTAACTCTTATTCAGGTAGTAACGGTCGCAGTTCTTACTTCAATTTTTGCTTTTAGAGATGGTTTCCAAATTGCTCCAGATAGCACAGTTTGGTTAGCCATTTTATATACAGCATTTTTTGCAACGTTCCTAGGATTTTTAGTTCAGACAAAAGCCCAATCTGTAATGAGTGCGACAGTTGCTAGCGTTCTTCTAGCAACTGAGACACCTTTCGCAGTTTTTTTTGGTCTCTACTTCCACGACGATCAGCTAACATTAAGAATAATTACTGGCGGATTACTTGTTATGGTGGCTATGGCACTAGTAATTTGGTCTGATAATAGAAAATTAAGTATGAGAAGATTAGGCAATGAATAGCATGCACCTAATTGATTTAAGATCTGACACTGTTACTAAGCCATCCGCTCAGATGCGTGAAATGATGGCAGCAGCTGATGTGGGCGATGATGTTTATGGTGAAGATCCAACAATTAACTCTTTGGAGGAAAGAGTTGCCCAATTATTTGGCAAGGAGGCAGGATTATTTTGTCCTAGTGGGTCTTTAGCAAATCAACTATCAATTAGAATGTTAGTTGCCCCTGGTGAAGAGTTAATCACAGAAACTAATTCTCATATTGTTAGAACTGAACTAGGTGCTGGGGCAGTATTTAGTGGAATTACTACAAGAACTTGGTTAGCAGATCGAGGTCTTTTATCTGCTGCTGATGCACTTAATATCGCAAGACCAGATTCTGGGCCTTACTTGGTTTCAACAACTGCAATTGCTGTTGAAAATACCCACAACTTTGGTGGAGGAACTGTTCAACCACTTGATGAAATTAAAAAATTAAGGCAGGAAAGCCAGGCTCTGGGAATCGCATTACATCTAGATGGCGCCAGAATTTGGAACGCCCATATTGCATCTGGAGTTGAATTTAAAGAGTACGGAAAATACTTTGACACAATTAGTGTTTGTCTTTCAAAAGGCCTTGGTGCACCAGTTGGCTCATTAATGCTATCTACGAAAGATCGAGTAATAAAGGCGAGGGCATGGCGAAAAAGATATGGCGGTGGGATGAGACAGGCTGGACTATTGGCGGCTGCAGCTCATTACGCTTTAGATAATAACTTAGTACTACTTAAAAATGACCATAAACGGGCAAAGGAAATTGCTATTGCAATAGCTGCAGTTGCACCAAAGGTAATTAATCCAGATCATGTTGAAACAAATATTGTCGGATTAGATATTAGTTCGATGAAGATTTCTGCTGCTCAGCTATCTGAACAACTCAAGGCAAGTGGAATTCTGGCTAGTGCGCTAGGACCAAAGTATCTAAGAATGGTGACGCATCTTGATTTAACTGATGCCGATGTTGAAAAAGTAAATCAAGTTCTTCCGCAATTACTGCAGCGCGCCCTCGTGTCTTAAGAGCCACTCTTTAACTGCGCCACCATATGCATAATTTCCCATTGCTCCGCCACTTTTAATTATTCGATGGCATGGAATTACCGGAGCAACTAAATTATTTGCACACGCTGAACCGACCGCTCTTACTGCGCTGGCAGATCCTGCCCGCTTTGCTAACTCGGCATATGACCAGGTTTTTCCGGCAGGAATCTTTCGCATTGCTTTCCAAACTGATTGAGAGAAGGCTGAGCCAGATTGGCGGACTTGGATAGAATTTAAAGCTGAAGTGTCACCATTAAAGTAATCAGCAATTAGATCACTAATTATTGGGATTTGTCCTACAGTCTTACTCTGCTTACTAGCGTCCAAAGGTGATAATCGTTTAGTTAACTCATTAAAACCTGTAAATCCAGCAGCTAATAAAATCTGCTGATCTGCTATTAAATACAGTATGCCAGCTTCAGTCTTATAACTTGTTTTCAAAAGCACGAGCAAAGATTAAACCTAAGTTAGTAAAAAACCAATACTACTTTTTATGGTCTCGTAGCATCTCTGCAACTAAAAAAGCTAATTCAAGTGACTGGGTATGGTTTAGCCTAGGGTCACAAGCACTCTCATACCGGGTCGCAAGATCTTCATGGCTTATCTGATCCCCACCACCAACGCATTCAGTAACGTCATCACCGGTTAGTTCAATATGGATTCCGCCAGGATGAGTGCTTAGTTTTTTATGAACCTCAAAAAATCCCCGAACTTCATCCAATACATCATCAAATTTGCGTGTCTTATAACCACTTGGCGCCTCATATGTATTGCCATGCATGGGGTCGCACACCCAAAGTACTACTGAACCGGATTTCTTAACAGCCTCAACAAGGGCTGGTAACTTTTCACGTATTAAGGCAGCACCCATTCTTGTAATAAATGTAAGTCTACCAGGTTCATTACTTGGATTTAATCTTTTAATAATTGCTAAAACATCTTCAACTATCGTCTTAGGTCCAAGCTTTACACCTATTGGATTATGTATTTTCTCGGCGAAGTCCATATGGGCGCCATCTAATTGCCTTGTTCGTTCACCAATCCAAACAAAGTGGGCTGAAACATCATATGGGTTATTAGTACGAGAATCGATACGTGTTAAAGCTTTTTCATACTCCAAAATTAATGCTTCATGACTTGAATAAAAATCAACAGACTTGAATGATTCTGGATCAACACCAGCAGATTGCATGAATTGAAGTGCTCGCCCAATCTCATTTGCCATCTCTTCATAGCGAGCGCTAAATCTGGCATCAGCTGCAAAACCCTTGTTCCAACTATGCACCTGGCGTAGATCAGCAAAACCACCTTGCGTAAAAGCACGGACAAGATTTAAGGTTGCAGCCGAAGTGTTATAAACCTGAACTAACCTTTTTGGATTAGGTGTTCTAGATTCTTTAGTGAATTCAATATCATTAACCGCATCCCCTCGATACGCCGGAAGAGTTACACCATCCCGAGTTTCATTATCATTGCTGCGCGGCTTGGCAAACTGACCTGCCATCCGGCCAACCTTAATAACTGGAAGGGAGGAGAAATACTGCAGAACCGCAGCCATCTGTAAAATTGTCTTAATCCGGTTTCTTATTGAGTCAGCAGTAGCCCCAACAAATGTTTCAGCACAATCTCCACCTTGAAGCCAAAATGCCCCACCACTAGCTGCCTGAGCAATTCTCTTCTTCAAGTTATCGCACTCACCAGCAAAGACAAGAGGTGGAAATGATTCAAGCTCTGCTACTGCAGCTTTCACTGAGGCTGCATCTGGCCAAGTAGGTTGCTGCGCAGCGGTTAAGCCAGCTTTAAATATTGAGTTAGCGTTCATTAGATAATGGTAGGCAATCTCTGGATATTGATGTGGCTAATTAGTAGCCCATCACTAACCAAAGAAAATCTCCGCCTCTTTATATAGCTCAGGGTCTACTGTCTTTAATTTTGAAGTAGCAGAGGCTAGTGGCACCCGCTCGATCTTGGTGCCATGAAGGGCCACCATCTTGCCCCAATCACCATCATGAGCAGCAGTAATGGCGTGGAGTCCAAATCTTGTTGCAAGTACTCGATCAAATGCCGTTGGTGTTCCACCTCGTTGGATATGGCCCAGCACTGATGTGCGGGCCTCTTTACCAGTCTTAGTTTCAATTTGATTTGCCAACCACTCGCCAATACCAGAGAGTTTTGCATGGCCGAATGAATCGAGGCTTTTATCTTTAGTAATCATGTCCCCATCTTGTGGAATAGCACCCTCTGCGATAACAATAATTGGTGAGTAGCTTTGCTCA
>JAQCGQ010000056.1 GCA_027730465.1 Actinomycetota bacterium
GTTATGCCAAAAGTTCAATTATTTATCACTATAGCGCGCAATAAATCGAACATGATCAGGATTTAACTCAGCGACAGTTCGAGCGCCAAGTAACTTCATTGTTCGTATAATTTGCATGCGCATAATTTCTAATGCTTTATCCACGCCAGGTTTGCCACCTGCCATTAAGCCATACAAATAAGCCCTGCCAATCCAAGTAAATTTTGCACCAGTTGCAAGGGCTGCCACAACATCTGCGCCATGCATAATTCCTGTATCAACATGAACTTCGCCCTTATTACCAACTGCTTTCAATACTTCAGGTAGTAAGTAAAGAGGAACAGGTGCTCTATCTAATTGCCTGCCACCATGATTAGAAAGAATGATTGCATTAGCACCAGCCTCAATGGATTTAACAGCATCATCGACGTTTTGAATGCCTTTAACTACAAGATTTCCCTGCCACTGCCCTCTAATCCACTTTAGGTCTTCGTAAGTGATAGTTGGGTCAAACATTGAATCAAGTAGCTCAGCAACTGTGCCATTCCAAGAATCTAATGAAGCGAACTTAAGTGGATCAGTTGTTAAAAAATTAATCCACCAAGCAGGTCTTGGTATTGCATTAAGAATTGTTTTAGCTGTTAGTGATGGTGGGATTGTCATACCATTTCTAACATCACGAAGTCTTGCTCCAGCAACTGGCACATCAACTGTTAAAACTAAAGTATCAAAGCCGGCCGCTTTTGCACGATCAACTAACGCCATGCTTCGGTCTCGATCTTTCCACATATAAAGCTGAAACCAATTACGACCATCAGGTGCAGCTTTTGCTACATCTTCAATTGACCTTGTTCCCATAGTTGAAAGTGTGAATGGAATACCAGCATCACTTGCGGCACACGCTCCTGCGTATTCTCCCTCAGTTTGCATCATTCTGGTAAAACCAGTTGGTGCTATACCAATAGGCATGCTCGCATTCTTACCGAGCATTTTTACAGAGATATCAACATCTTTAACATTAAGTAAAATCTTTGGTTGAAATTCTAATTTTTCATAAGCATCTCTAGCTCTGGTCAAACTTGACTCTGTATCTGCGCCACCATCTGTGTAATCAAATGGTGCCTGAGGAGTGCGACGTTTTGCAATATTTCTTAGATCATAAATTGTTAGAGCTTTAGACAACCTACGCTTAGTTGGGTTTAAAATAAACTTTTGGAACTTTAATAACTGAGCAAGGTCCTTTGGGCTTGGTATGCGTCGCTTTACCTTAACTCGGCTCACATACACCCCCATCGGTTTAACTAGTAAAGTATATACATGGCTGATAGTAGTTTTGACATAGTCTCAAAGATAGACCAAATGGAGTTAGACAATGCCTTTAATCAATGTGATCGTGAGATAGCAACTAGATATGACTTTAAAAATACGGGAGTAAAAGTAGAGAAAACTGGTGTTAAAGTTTTAATTGAAGCTGATACTGAGGAACGAGTTAAAGCTGCACTTGATGTTTTTAAGGATAAATTAGTTAAGCGCAGTGTTTCTCTAAAACATCTTGAATCTAGTGAGCCACAATTAAGTGGTAAGACATATCGAATCAACTGTGAGTTTAAAGAAGGTATTACCACTGAGAATGCAAAAAAGATTGCAAAATTTTTGAAAAAAAATGGACCAAAATCTTTAAAAACACAGATCCAAGGAGATGAACTACGGGTCTCAAGTAAAAGTCGAGATGATCTACAATCTGCTATTGCACAAGTCAAGCAAGAAACTTGGGAGTTTGCAGTTCAATTTACAAATTACCGATAACTATCCTCTAAGAAAAGGTCAGATTGAATCGCAATAGTTCAGGTGTTGCTTATGGTGTGGGAGCATATGTAATTTGGGGACTACTCCCGCTTTACTGGAGATGGTTAGACCGGGCAACAGCTTTTGAAATATTAGCAAATAGAGCTGTCTGGTCTTTGTTAGTTTGTATTTTATTTCTTACCTACCAAAAACAACTCCGTAGCACTTTAACCTTACTTAAAAATGCTCGGTCTCTCTCCCTATTAGCACTTACCTCACTACTACTGTCTATAAACTGGGGAATATATATTTGGTCAGTTTCAGTTGATCGAGTTGTAGAAGCAGCGCTTGGCTACTATATAACCCCTTTGGTTGCAGTCAGTTTTGGTGTTTTAGTCTTGAAAGAAAAACTTCGTAGGTTACAAATATTCTCTGTGACTTTAGCAGCTATTGGGGTAGTAATTTTGACACTTAGCTACGGTCATGTTCCCCTTATTGCATTAGGACTTGCGGTTAGTTGGGGTTCATATAGTTTGATTAAAAAAAGATTAAATGCGGGTGCACTTGAGACATTATCTGTTGAAACTTTGGTTGCTTTCTTGCCAAGTTTAATATTTTTAATTACTTTAATGAATAAAAATGAAGCTGAGTTTGGCCAAGATATTGGTTTTTCACTAGCGCTTGCTTCAGCTGGGCTATTTACAGTAATTCCACTACTTATGTTTAATGCTGCAACTACAAGGCTGCCACTAACAATTACTGGATTACTTCAATATATAACGCCGAGTATTATGTTTTTAATTGGAATTATAGTTTTTAATGAGCCTCTTCCGATTTCAAAATTAATTGGATTTTTATTTATATGGGTAGCGTTAGGATTTTTAGGGCGAGATCTATACAAATCAGGTAGATCGGTTGACTAGGGCATAAGTTAAGTTTTTAAGCCCTTCTTTTGCGGCCCCTTCGGGTAAATGAACTAGTAAATCATTTGCTTCTTTAGCAACCTGAGTTAAAAAGCCTTGAACTTCTTTTACTGCGTTATGAGTTCGTAATTTGCTTATAATATTTGGTAAGTCTTCATCACTTATTGGGCTACGCAATTTCGTAATTAAATCTGCGTCACTAGGCTCATTAGCTGCAATCACATAAAGTGTTACTAAGGTCTGTATACCTTCTTTTAGATCTGTTCCTGGTGTTTTACCTGAAGCAGTTTCACTACTAGATACATCAAGTAGATCATCAGCTACCTGAAATGCAACTCCTATTTTTTCTCCAAACTTTGTTAAAACCTCTACTACCTCAGGTTTTGCTCCAGAAAGTAACGCACCAAATCTGGCGCTAGTAGCGATTAGTGATCCAGTTTTATCTGCAACTACTTTCATGTAATGATCTATTTGAGATAGTCCTTCACTCTTGCCCTGGGTTTCCTTTATCTGCCCAATTACTAATCGTTCAAAAGTCTTTGCCTGTAATTTAACTGCATCTGGGCCAATATCTGCCAACATATCTGAAACCTTTGAGAACAAATAGTCACCGGTTAAAATCGCCACAGCATTGTTCCATTTCTTATTTGCACTGATAACCCCACGTCTTAAAACCGCATCATCCATCACATCATCGTGATAAAGGGTTGCAAGATGAGTCAGTTCACAACACACAGCGGCTTTAATTATGTTGTAATTAGTTGGATCACCAAACTGAGCAGAAATTAAGGTAAGTAGCGGCCGGAGTCTTTTTCCACCAGCTTCAACTAAATGCCTAGATGTTTCAACAACTAAAGGATAATCACCTTGAATGTGAGATCGCATCAACTCTTCAACCTTAACCATATCGGCCATGAGTGAGGCTTCAAGTTCTTTATCTAAATTCGGTATTCCTATTTGAGTCATTATTTAATGAAGTTAGCAAAATTATCTGCTGTAGTAAGTAGCAGTGAAGGTGCGATACCTAAAACTATTGAAATTAGTACTGAAACAGATATTGAAATTTTACTCTTAACTGAAGGAATTATTACAGAGACTGAATCATTAACTGGATCAGTAAAGAACATCATAATTATTACTCTAATATAGAAAAATGCTGCAATAGCACTAGCTAATACGCCAACAACAACTAATGAGATATTTCCAGATTGATAAGCTGCTGAAAAAATTGCAAATTTTCCGACAAAACCTGAAGTTAAAGGAATACCTGCAAAACTTAATAATAAGAGTGAGAAAGCCCCTGCAGTTAGTGGTGATTTCTTACCTAGGCCGACCCATCGATTTAAATCACTTACTTCACCTGATGAATCTCTAATCAGAGCGATAATTCCAAATGCAGCTAGAGTGGCAAATCCATAAGCAAATAAGTAGAAGAGTGAAGCAGCTAAGCCGTCCTTATTTAATGCTACAACTCCAGACAGCAAGAAGCCTGCATGGGCAATAGATGAATATGCCAGCATACGCTTAACATCACGCTGAGCAATTGCAACTATGGAGCCAAACAACATTGTAATGATTGCAATTATCGTAATTATTGGTCGCCAGATTGTTTGAGACTCAGCAAATCCAACATAGAAAATTCTTAAAATAGCGCCAAATGCAGCCACCTTTGTGCAGGCAGCCATAAATGCAGTTATTGGAGTTGGGGCACCTTGATAAACATCTGGTGTCCAAGAATGAAATGGGACTGCGCTAATTTTGAAAAGCAAGCCCACTGAGATAAAAATTATACCGATCAGTAAGAAAACATCATTACCACTTCCAGCTGCGGCACTAATTCCGATAAGTGAAATTGTTCCGGCATATCCATATAAGAATGCAGCACCAAATAGGAAGAATGCAGATGCGTATGCACCTAATAAAAAGTACTTAAGGGCTGACTCTTGAGATAATAGCCGACGGCGGCGGGCGAGACCAGCTAATAAATATAATGGAAGTGAAAAGACTTCTAGTGCAACAAATAAAGTTATTAAGTCACTAGCAACTGTAAATAACATCATTCCTGATACAGCAAATAAAAATAGTGAAAATATCTCAGTTTGCGCACTCTTATCCTGTAGTGCAGTGCGTTCTTCAGGTGAACCAGGAAGTGCTGAAGCTTGAGCTACAAAATTATCTTGATCAGCAATTAATAAAACAGCGGCTAATGACAATAATATAATTGTAGCTTGTAAGAAAATTCCTGCCTTATCAATGGTTACTGAACCAACTGCTGCAGTAGTAGATGATAAATCTCTGATTCTCCACAGTTGTTGAAGTGAAAGTAAAAGAGCACCAATACTTAGTGTTACTTGAATAGCCGTTCGGTGTGCTTTGCCAACAAATGCTTCAACCAAAACTCCAATTACCGCGCCTGCTAACACAATAAGCATTGGTGCTAGTAGTGAGTAACCTAAAGATGGTGCAGTTAACATCACTTACCTACCTTTGCAACCGGATCACTAAAGCCAGCATTTATTACAACTTGTTCAGATGTTGGGTTAATTAAGTCTAAAACTGGTTTTGGATAAAAACCCATTATTACAATTACTAATATAACTGGCGCGATTGCTATTTTTTCACGCATGTTTAAATCGGTTAAGTTTTCATTACCCGGCGTAGTTGGACCATGTAATATTTTTTGAACTGGGATTAAAACATATAAAGCAGCTAAAATTATTCCAAGAGTTCCAATAATTGCTGCTACTGGATAACGTGTATAGGTACCAACTAATACTAGAAACTCACTTACGAAGCTAGATAAACCTGGTAGTGCCAAGCCAGACATTCCAGCAATAAAGAAAGTCCAAGCCATTACTGG
>JAQCGQ010000057.1 GCA_027730465.1 Actinomycetota bacterium
CTTAGGAAATGTCTTACAAGCAGCGGTTGCATTAGTTAAAAAGTAATCGACTGACCTAACTTTAAGCCGAGTTATGTTCAATAAACTCATAGATCCATATCCAAAAGTAAGTTATTTAGCCGAAGATGAATTAGATTTTTCTCCTTTTTCTGCTGTTGCAGTTCCAATTTTTTCAGGTGATGAAATCAAAATAGTTAAAAGTAGGTTTATAACTGCCTTAGTTGAGTTCACTAAATTGGATTTAAATATTGAGTTAGCTAATTGGTCTGATTTCACTGCCAAAGCTGGTGAAATTATTGAGGTGCCAATAAATAATGAAAACTTAAAGCGAATCTATTTAGTTGGCGTTGGCGAGTCAAATAATGAGGATATGCGTAAAGCCGCCACATCACTTGGCCGCAGGATTAAAGGAACTCAAGCAGTACTTTTATCTGCTTTATCAAATGATAAAGCACAAATAGTTAATCAGGCGATTTCATTTATACTTTCAAATTACCAATACACACTAAAAAGTGAACAAAAAGATAAAAAACCAGAGTTTATTATTTACGGTGATTTTGAAGAAGAGGTAGAGCACGCACAAATAATGGCAACAGCAGTTTGGCAAGCACGTGATTTAATCCATACCCCATCAAATATTAAAAATCCTGAGTGGCTAGCAAAGCAAGCCAGTGCAATGGTTTCAGCAACTAAAAGTACTAATCTTTCAATCTCAGTTAAGTCTGGTCGAGCATTAAAAGATTTTGGTGGACTTAGTACGATAGGAAATTCATCACCTAATCCTGGGCCTAGATTAATTCAGGTTTCATACGCACCAAAAGGTTCAAGTAATTGGCCGCATGTTGTTTTAGTTGGAAAAGGAATTACTTTTGATACTGGTGGTGTTTCACTTAAAAGACCGTATGAAAGTATGACGGCTATGAAAAGTGATATGGCCGGAGCTGCTGCAGTTCTTTGTGCAACAGTTGCAATGGCAAAAATTAAGCCAAAAGTAAAAGTTACTACACTTTTAATGGCAGCAGAGAATGCTTTATCTGCAACATCTGCACGGCCATCAGATGTGATTAAACAATTTGGTGGCACAACAGTTGAAATTCTAAATACTGATGCAGAAGGTCGCCTAGTTTTAGCGGATGGGCTTGCATATGCTGATTTAGAGTTAGACCCAGATTACTTAGTTGATGTAGCAACTCTTACAGGGGCTGCCTCCTTAGGGCTTGGCCGCCAATATGCTGCGATGTATACCCGAAAAATTCCACTTGCAAAAAAATTATATGAATTAGGAAACAAAGTAGGAGAAAAGGTTTGGCATATGCCACTTTTAGATGATTATGCAGTAGCGTTAGATAGCGATATCGCAGATTTTAACCACCTTGCCGATAAGTTTGGCTTCTCAGCCGGATCAGTAACTGCAGCTTTATTTTTGGAGAAATTTGTGGGAGAACGTACTTGGGTACATTTAGATATTGCCGGTAGTGGCAGATCTGAAACAGATGCTGGTGAGAATATAAAAGGTGGGACTGGTTTCGGCGTGAGATTACTTATCGAATGGTTGGATTCATTTTGAGCGAGGGTATTTCATCACGCGGTGATATGAGTGCATTTTCTGAACAATTTGTTCACGAAGATTATTTCATGCAACAAGCAAGATCTAACGGGCAAGAAATTGCTGCACCAGATCCAAGTGCAGGAGTTGGAAACTTCTTAAAGTTTGCAACTAAATTGATAAATTCTAAATCAGTAGTTGAAATAGGTACTGGTTCCGGAGTGGGCGGATTATGGCTTATACAAGGGATGCCTGTTGATGGTGTTTTAACTACAATAGATTCTGAACGAGAGCATTCAAAAATTGCTCGAAATATTTTTGAAGAGGCAGGTATTACTTCAACTAAGTATCGAATAATCACTGGAAAATTAATTGAAGTGGTTGGAAAACTTGCAGATAGCTCTTATGAATTAGTAGTTATTCGCCCAGCTCTTGACTTATTTGACTTGGTTGCGGAGTCATATCGATTACTTAAGCCAAACGGTTTATTAATTATTGATCAAGTGCTAAGTGGCGGAAAAGTTGCTGACCCAACCCAACGCGATCCTGAGAGTATTTCTCGCAGAGATGTGATTAAGGTTATTAAAGAGGATGAGCGCTGGCTGGCCACAGTGATTCCAATTGGTGCAGGCCTATTAGTTGCGAATAAACTTCCTTAATGAATCAACCATCAAATACCCCATGGTGGCTACCAAGTGATGAAATAAAGCAGGTCCGGGTAGTCCAAACCAAGAACAATTCTAATTTTATTGCTATTGCTGTTGTAATTGCACTTATTGCAGGTGCAATCGGAGCAATGATTGGACGTAGTTCTTCAACAAATATTGGCGCAAATTTAGTGGATACTAAAAATATAGTTGAACGAGCACCAGATTCAATAGCAGCTCTTGCAGCTCGAGTTATTCCTGCAGTTGTATCAATATCAATTAATTCTTCCTCAGGATCTGGTTTTTTCCTAGATAGTAATGGATTTATTTTAACAAATAATCATGTTGTAAAATCATCTACTCTTGGAAAAATTACAGTCGAATTATCTAATGGTAAGAAATACCCTGCAAAATTAATTGGTAGAGACGCTTCATATGATTTAGCTGTCTTAAAAATAGATGTAACTTCTGCACCAACCCTACAATTAGGAAATAGTGATGGTATTTTAGTCGGGGATGCAGTCATTGCGATTGGTTCTCCACTTGGCTTATCAGGAACTGTCACATCAGGAATAATTAGTGCAAAGAACAGAGCAGTTACCACTGGCGATAGTTCTGGAGAGAGTTCATTTATCAATGCACTACAAACTGATGCAGCAATTAATCCTGGAAACTCAGGAGGTCCATTAGTTGATGCAACTGGGGCTGTAGTTGGAGTTAATTCAGCAATAGCAACTCTTGGATATGGAAGTTCACCCGGATCTATCGGATTAGGGTTTGCAATTCCAATTAATCAAGCTAAGAAAACTGCTGAACAGTTAATTAAAACTGGATCTGCTACATATCCGATCATGGGCATTACTATTGACACAAGTTTTACTGGTAGCGGTGCCCAAATTTCAAATCAAGACGCAGGTATTACAGCGGGCGGTCCAGCAGCTAAAGCTGGGTTAAAAGCTGGCGATATTATTACCAAATTAGATGGAAAATCTATCGATAATTCTGATGAGTTAATAGTAGTTATTAGAAGTAAAAATATTGGCGATAAAGTTAAAGTTGAATATAGTAGGAACAATGTAACTCGCGAGGTAGTAGTAACCCTTGCAGGATCAAAGTAAGGATCAGATGTTTAATATTGGCGGCGGTGAGATAATGGGTTTACTTTTAATAGGCATGATTTTAATCGGTCCAGATAGAATGCCTAAAGTTGCAGCCGATGCTGCAAGACTTTTAATAAAGCTCAAAAATATTGCACAAAAAGCCACAAATGATCTAAAAGAAAATTTAGGACCAGGATACGAGGATTTACAAGTAAAGGATTTAAACCCTAAAGCATTTATTAAAAAGCATATTGGTGATGTGATTGATAAAAGCGATTTAGAAGTAAATACAAAATCTAAACCAAAAATTGATCCAGAAATATTATGAGTACCGTTGAATTAATTAATACCGCACTTGGCGCAGTAATTGACCCTGAGCTTCATAAACCACTACCTGAGCTAGGCATGGTTGAATCAGTTAACTTTGTTGATGGGATTGCAAAAATTGGTATATTGCTAACAATTGTTGGATGTCCAATGAAAGATCGACTTCATTCAGATATAACTAAGTCCCTGTCTAATATTTCTGAGGTCAAAATTGTAGAAATTAACTTTGGCGTCATGAATGAAGAACAAAGAAATAATGTTAAAAAGCTAATTCGTGGTGGACGTGAAAAATTTATCCCTTTTGCTCAACCAGACTCACTAACAAGAGTGCTAGGTATCGCCTCCGGTAAGGGCGGTGTCGGTAAATCATCTGTAACAGTGAATTTAGCAGTGGCAGCAGCAGCTCGTGGACTAAAAGTAGGAATACTAGATGCAGATGTTTATGGACATTCAATTCCAAGACTTATGGGAATTCTTGATAAAAGGCCCACAGCTATTGATCAAACATTTATTCCTGTCGAAAACTATGGTGTCAAAGTTGTTTCAATGGAGATGTTTAAACCAGAAAGATCTGACCCAGTTGCCTATCGAGGCCCATTATTACATCGAGTTTTAGAACAGTTATTAAGTGATGCGTATTGGGGTGATTTAGATTTATTGCTTCTTGACTTACCACCTGGAACTGGTGATATTGCAATATCACTTGGCCAATTAATACCGACCTCTGAAATAATTGTTGTCACTACACCACAGGTTGCCGCAGCTGAGATTGCAGAGCGGGCAGGTCGAATTGCTCACCAGATAAAGCAACCAGTAATTGGTGTGATTGAAAATATGTCTGAATCTATTAACCCCAAATCCGGGGAAAAGATTTCAATTTTTGGTAGTGGTGGCGGTGAAGAAACTGCCAAGAGATTAAGCAAATTAATTGGAGTAGATGTTCCGCTTCTCGCAAAAATACCATTTGATCCAATCCTTCGCGAAGGCGGCGATGAGGGTAATCCAATTGCTTTAACTGATAAGGGATTTACAAAAATATTCGATGAAATATTAGATCAGATAATTATCAGACCTAAATCACTTGTTGGGGTAAGACTAAATATAAATACCTAAGATTTCTTATTTAATTTTTAATGATCTCCTGACCGCATCCCTAACCTTGCCAAGCTGATCACCATTTAGGCCAAAGTCCGCAGTACCAGCTAATCGGGCTGGAATACACGATTTAGGTTGAACCTTTACTTGTATTCATAGGCTTGGGTATCGGCTCGTTAACAATTCATTAGAATAATTAAATTACAGATAGGTTCTACCTATGAAAGATCAGGATCACACCAAATTGCCATCTGGTCGCGATATCCCACTGCTACTACTAGGGATTGTGGGAATAGGTGCTTCAGGTCCGATAATTGCAAAAAGTTTGATGCCGGTACCAACCATGATTTTTTGGCGCAACTTTATTGGTGGATTATTTATGGCACCTTTCGCTATCAAGCGAAAAGAGTGGCGAACTCCGATTCAGCGCCGAGCCATACTTTGGTCCGCACTTGGTGGAGTATTTTTAGCTCTTCACTTCATATGTTTCTTCTGGGCAATGAAATACACCTCTGTAGCAACTGGAACTGCATTAACAGCAACTCAACCAATATTTGTTGCTTTATTTATTAAGTTTAAAGGTGGGCATATACCTAAAAAATCATTTATCGGAATATTTATAGCTTTTATTTCAGTGATTGTAATTACTGGTATTGATTTAAATTTATCAGTGAGGTCATTTCAAGGAGACCTTTTAGCTATTGCTGGGGGAGCCCTAGCTGCTGCGTATGTATTAGTTAGCTCAAAAGTGCAAAAAGAAATTGCTGCCTCAACATTTACAGCA
>JAQCGQ010000058.1 GCA_027730465.1 Actinomycetota bacterium
ATTGGAACCCCTCGTGATTTTAAAAAAGAGGGGTTTGAGCCAAAGGATCATGTTGAGATTGGCAAGATTGTTAAGGCAATTGATACTGAACGGGGTGCAAAGGTAGCTGGCGCTCGTTCTTACTATTTAACAGGACCAGGTGCACTCCTTGAGTTGGCATTAGTTAATTACGCAATCTCATTAGCGGTTAAGGCCGGATTTATCCCAATGATTCCTCCTGTGTTAGTTAAGCCTGCTGCAATGGAGGGAACTGGATTTTTAGGTCAAGCTGCTGAAAATGTTTACCACTTAAAAGAGGATGAGCTTTATTTAGTTGGCACCTCCGAGGTGCCACTTGCTGCATTTCATATGGATGAGATCTTAGAGACGCTACCAATTAGATACGCAGGGTACTCACCATGTTTTAGAAGAGAGGCGGGCAGTTACGGCAAAGATACCCGCGGCATTATTCGTGTGCACCAATTTGAAAAGGTTGAGATGTTTACATTTTGCAAACCAGAGGATGCGCAAGAAGAACACAAAAAGTTACTTGCTTGGGAGAGAGAGTTTTTTGATTCACTTGAGATTCCATACCGAGTAATTGATGTGGCAAGTGGTGATTTAGGAGCAAGTGCGGTTAGAAAGTTTGATATTGAAGCTTGGATTCCAACACAGCAGGCATACCGTGAGGTCACCAGCACCTCAAACTGCACCCAGTTTCAAGCGCGCCGCTTAAATATTAGATACAAAGATGAGAAGGGCACAAAACCAGTCGCCACCTTAAATGGCACATTAGTCGCTGTTCCTAGAACAATTGTTGCAATACTAGAAAATCATCAGCAAAAAGATGGCTCAGTAAAGGTGCCAAAGGCCTTAATTCCATTTCTTGGAATGGATACTCTGGTTGCCACGTGAGTGTTTTAAAAACAGTCACCGGCAGACGTCCTAAGTTAATCGGCACAGATTTAGATGGCACCATCGTTGCCAACCACGGCTTTATCTCAGAGCGCACCAAGATCGCATTTACTGCCGCACATGCTGCTGGTATTCACATCTACTTTGTAACGGGGCGTCCTATCAGGTGGATGGTTGAGATCAAAGAGAACTTTAACTTTGGCTTAGGTATTTGTGGCAATGGTGCGATGTTGTATGACTTTATAAAGCAAGAAATACTGGAGGAGTGGTTGTTCTCAGTTGAAGCACAACTTGAAACAGTTAAGCGATTACGCAAAGTAATTCCTTCAGTTACATTTGCAGTTGAGGTAAATCAACAGTTTCACCGGGAGAAGGCTTATGTGCCAAGGTGGGATATTGGCGCAGATAATGTTGGGGTTGAAATGATTGAAGAGATTATTATTGCTCCAGCTTTAAAAATATTAGCAAGATGTCAAAATGGTGAGTACTCATCTGATCAGATGTTAGCAATTGCAACAAAAGAGCTATCTGGGATTGCCACAGTTACCCACTCCAACTCAACTGATTCGCTCCTTGAAATATCAGCAGATGGTGTTAGCAAGGGTGCAACCTTGGCAAGGATGGCAGGCCGATTAGGACTAAGCGCTGATGATTGTGTGACATTTGGTGATAATCCAAATGATTTTTCTATGCTCTCTTGGGCAGGCAGATCATGGGCGATGGCAGATGGACATCCTGATCTACTCAAATATGCAAAGTTTCAAACTGATGCGCATCAAGAAGATGGTGTGGCAAAAGTGATTGAAATGTTTCTAAACCTTCCCGAGTGATTTACTATGAAACTTAATATACTTTAAATTCCTTTAAGTCTAGAGTTGTTTATTGATTGCGTGAGGTTTTTTTGATTAAATTCAAGGTGTATGTTTTTCTATTTTCTAAACTTAGCACCTGTTAAATTATAACCAGGGTTAGAATTTATGTTAGGCTATTACGGTGAAACTGTTAGATGAACCCATTCCTGGCTTAAAAGTTTTTGAAGCGGTTCGAAAAGGCGACCAGCGCGGATTTTTCGTGGAGCTATTCAAAGCGTCTCTTTTTAAAAATCTAGGTATACCTCATAACTTTGTCCAGTTAAATGAAAGTCAATCTATTGGTAGCGTTAGAAGAGGTATGCACTTTCAATGGGATCCACCCATGGCAAAAGTTGCGAGGATTTCTAGAGGGTCCGCCCGCCTGGTGGCCATTGATCTTAGGATGGATTCTCCATTCTATGGAACTAGTCATTTTATAGATTTAACTGAAGACGATTCAATTTGGTATTACGGTGAATACGGATTCGCTAGAGGATTTGAAACTAGTAGTGGCATAAATCATTTACAATATCTGGTCACTGGCGAGTACAACGCACTAGGTGAAGGCGGAGTATCTACATTCGATACTTCACTGGAAGATTGCTGGAAATCAGTTTCTCCAATTATTTCTCAAAGGGATCTTAATCTTCCCTCAATTCAACAATGGGCTACCATGTCTCAATCTAAACACTTGAAAATGGAAGTTAAACCTTCAAAATGACAGAGCAGAAGAAAGTCCTTGTAATTGGTGGCGCAGGTTATGTAGGGTCTAGGCTCGTAGCACATTTAAGTCAAAACAAATTTAAAACTGAGGTATTTGATACTTTCTGGTTTGGGAACTTTTTGCCAAACCACGTAAAAATTAAAAAAATTGATGCTCTTAACTTAACGGAAGAAGAACTATTAGGATTCGAAAGCGTTATTTTCTTGGCTGGTGTTTCAAATGATCCAATGGCAGAATTTAGTCCTCGTTTGAATTTCATTGGTAATTTATCTACGCCTATTCATGTTGCACTAATGTGCAAACGGGTAGGAGTCAAAAGATTTGTATTCGCAAGTAGTTGCTCTGTATATGGATATACCCCAAACCAAAACATGACAGAACAAGATAATGCATTAACTGAAACACCATACGGTTTATCCAAACTTGCAAGCGAAAAAGCACTAATGAATTTAGCTAGTAACAATTTTTCAGTAATTTGTTTACGTAAAGGGACAATTTCTGGCTATTCTCCTCGCCTTCGTTTCGACCTTCTTTTGAATACAATGTACAAGTCAGCTTTTACGACCGGAGTAATTCAGGTAAATGATGGAGAAGTATGGCGACCCCTTTTAGGGATTTCCGATGCTATTAATGCTTACACCATTGTTCTACAGCTTGAAGATGGAGTCAGCGGTGTATATAACATTGCGTCGGGTAACTATACAATTGGTGAACTTGCTTTAAATACTCAACAATTTTTTTTAGAAACTTTTAAAAAAAGAGTCAGTATCAGGCACAATGGGTTTAGTGATATTCGGAATTATCGCGTGGACCTGGCAAAATCAAAAACCGAAATAAATTTTGCGCCTGTTGATAATCCATTTTCTATATTATCAGAACTACAAATTGGCACAAAAGATATTAAAGATTATGACTTTGCGGGCTATTATAACATTAAAGTTTTTAAAAATCTGGATTTAAAGTGAAACATCTAGGTTTAGTAATAGGTGCAGCAGGGATGCTGGGAACGGATATTGTAAGGAACTTTAGAAAATTGGGCTATACAGTTTTAAGTCCAACTAGAGGCGAAATAGATATTAGTAACGCGAGTTCGCTACAGAAATTTATTACTGAATACCGTCCACAATGGGTAATCAATTGTGCAGCTAAACATGATCTGGAGTTTTGTGAAAAAAACTTAAACACAGCAATAGAGATAAACGCAAATGCCGTGAATACACTTGCCCAAATTTGTGCAAAAATTAACTCTTATTTAATTCATATATCTACTGATTATGTATTTGATGGAGCAAAAGGACAACCGTATCTAGAAACTGATGAACCAAATCCATTGAATAATTATGGTGTAACTAAATTAATGGGCGAGAATTTTGTACTAGAAAAAAATGGAAATGCTTTGATACTACGCGTAGCCGCACTATTTGGGTCATCAATTTCGAGGGATAAAGGCTTACACTGTTTTGTCGATCGGATGCGCCAAAAATTAATATTGGGTGAAAAACTTACAGTAAATAAAAAGCAAAATATGTCTCCAACTAGCACCATCGAAATAGCTAATCAACTGATTAGTTTAGTTAGAGAGCAACCCACAGGAATTGTGCATTGTGTGAATAATGGATTCACAAATTATTATGATTTGACATATCAGATTGCAAGATATTTAAATTTCACTCCGAGTAGGATTAGGACACAAATAATTCAAGGCGAGACAACAAATTGGGTACGACGTCCCTTAAATTCTGCGTTAGAGAATAGAAGATTGAATGAATTGAATTTGAATTCAATGCAAGATTGGGAAATTGCCCTGCACGAATACTTAAAAGTGAATACACTTTAACTGTTTTTGCTAGTCAAGAATTTGAAGGTGATAAATACTGGGGTATACTATTTAAATGTCAATGCTAGTAAAAATAAGAGGCAAAATCTATTTCTTAATTTTGCAATTTCTTCTGCAGTCAATAAAATTTCTTCGCTCTAACAGGAGTAATTCTGAGATGATAGAAAAATTAGACAAACTTGATAAACCTCAAAGAGATTTTGACGCTCCAGAGTATGATTTTTCGATAATAATTGTGACATTTGAATCTCGATTTTTTGAGTATGCTTTACCTCTTGTTAAAAACTTACGGACCGATGTAGACACACCGATTTTTATTTTGATTAATGGTAATTATGCAAAAGCAAATAGAAATTCTAAACTTCAGATATTTCTCAAAGAGCTATCAAATTTTGATAATATTTATCCTATCGCATTTGCGTCATTTAGAGGCTGCGCTGAACTCTGGAACACCGGCATTGTAAATAGTGACTCTGAATACTATTTGATTCTTAATGATGATGTTACTGTGTATCCAAATTCCATTATAATTCGCTTAAACATGCTTGGCGATCTACTAATGAAGCATGGGTTAGTAACGATCAATCATTCTTTTAGCTATTTTGGTATTTCTCGCAAATGTATTGATGAAGTTGGCTTTTTTGATGAACATTTTATAGGGATGGGTGAAGAAGACCGAGACTACGCTTACAGGTTTGAGTCTTTATATAGCAGGAAACATGGTAATCTGTCCACATCTTCATTTGTTCATTTTGGAGACGAATCTGCCGATCAAAGTATTAAAAAAATTCCTAAAAATAAGCGAAGCTTATTCAATCTTGAGCATTACGAGAAGATCTATACTTCAGATTTGAGTGGCAAAATTCAAGGTGTATATGAGAAACCAATGAGGCGTACACAAGATTTTAGAAACCCAAGACCAATTTGGAAGTTTAGAATTTCTAATTATAAAAATTTATCAGAATAGAATTGAAATGGATTATAAATTCTTTCAGCTCTGCGATTGAACTCACGATTCTGTTGAGAATTTTATTAATAATCGCTAGGTTTGCCCATGGAGGGCTCGCATAGCGGCCGAGTGCACCGGTCTTGAAAACCGGCAAGGGAAACCTTCGTGGGTTCAAATCCCACGCCCTCCGCCAAC
>JAQCGQ010000059.1 GCA_027730465.1 Actinomycetota bacterium
TCTGGCAGTTCACCTCAGCTTGGAATGATTTTCTTTTTGCTATCTTTTTAACAGGTGGTTCACCTAAATTATCAGTTGCGACAACTGCGCTTAACTTTATTACCGGATCATCTAATCAGGTTTATTATGGCGTTAATATGACAGCATCTTTAATTGTTTCACTGCCTACACTAATTGTTTACATCTTCCTAGGGCGATACTTCCTACGAGGATTGCTCAGCGGTTCTCTTAAAGGTTAGTAATGTCAATCTTAGTTGAGGTGTTTGATTCAAGGCGCAATCAACTAGGTGAAGGTCCAACTTCCTCAGGTGCTAAAAATAGCCATGTTCAATGGTGTGATATTTATGGTAAAGCGATTAGGTCTAGAAATATAATTACTGGCCAGATTAGCGAATACAAAACTAATGAACATGTGGGTTTTCAAATCCCGCGCACCAAAGGTGGAGATATTTTAGGAACTGCTAATGGTCCAGTATTACGAGATGCAGATGGTCAGACTCACAAATTACCCACCAGGGCAGAAGTTGATGGGGATAACCAAACAGGAGTTATTCGCTGGAATGATGCCAAGGTTTCACCAGATGGAAATTTATTTTTAGGGTCAATGGCGTATGAAAATCAAAGTGATCAAGGAGCTTTTTATCGCCTAAGCTCAGATGGAAAAAAACTTGAGCGCTTATTTGGCTCCGTTGGTATCTCAAATGGCATGGATTGGTCAGTTGATCTAACTAGAATGTTTTATATCGACACCTTATCGATGAGAGTTGATCAATTTGATTATAACAATGGACAGATTTCTAATCGCAGACCACTTGTGCAGGTAAGTGAAGATATGGGATTTCCAGATGGCATGTGTTCAGATGCAGATGACAATATTTGGGTGGCTTTTTGGATGGGCTCCGCAGTTCGAGGCTTTGATGGAAAAACCGGTAAACAAATTGCCGAAATAAATTTACCAGTTCCAAAGGTAACCTCCTGCTGCTTCGCTGGTGAAAATCTTGATCAATTAGTAATTACAACCGCTGTTGGAAACCCAGGTGAGGAAATGGATCTAGATAAGTATCCACAATCTGGATACATTTTTATAGCTAATCCTGGAGTGAATGGTAAAAAAACCAATCTTTTTGGTGCGTAATTGAGCACTGACTTATTTACCTTTGGTGAGGCTTTATCTGTGTTTATTGCTAGCGATAGCGACTCAGTTATGAGTGCACAAAAATATGAGAGAGTCACAGCAGGAGCTGAGCTTAATGTTGCAGTAACTCTTTCTAGGTTGGGATTAAAGTCTCAATATTTCTCACGTTTTGGAAATGATCAATTAGGTTCAGTAATACTTGCTGATATTGAGGCAGAAGGTGTTGATATCTCACTAGTTAAACGAGTTGATTCCTTCACCGGCGCAATGGTTAGAAACTCTGGTAAATCTCAAGTAGTTGAAATAAGTTACTTAAGAAAAGGATCAGCAGCTTCAACTATAGAACCGCAGGATATTTTAGACTCATACATTTCATCTGCTAAATGGTTACACACCACTGGTATTACTTGTGCGATTTCGACCACTGGGGCAGCAACTGTTAAGTATGCGCTCAGTAAGGCAGTATCCCTAGGCATTAAATCTAGCTTTGATTTAAATATCAGACGAAGATTATGGAGTGAAGCCGATGCTAAAAAAGTATTAGCTCCACTTGCTTCAAATATTGAATTATTAATTGGTGGAGAAGATGAGTATCAGGTTGTGTTTGGATCAAATGAGCCTAAAAAAATTCTTGCAGAAGCTAACAAACGCGGCTGCAGAATTGCCGTTATGACCAAAGGTGATCAGCAATTGCGTTACTGTGTTGATGGAAATTATGAAGAGATCACTCCACCAAAAGTAATTGCCCTAGACCCAGTTGGTTCCGGTGATGCCTTTACTGGCGGGGCGATTGCAGGTTTACTTAGCGGCATGAGCGTTGATCAGGCACTGCGACAAGGAAGTATCTGTGGAGCCTTAGTTGCAAGTATGTTTGGGGACTGGACTGGAATACCAACAGGTGAGCTAGGAGTAATTAATGAAAACCATAGATAAGTTACTTTCGGAGAAGATGATGACTTTAGTTAGATCTAATTCTCAAGTTGAAGGCCAATCTATGGCAGATGCATTGGTAGAAGCTGGTGTTAAAGTAATTGAGATAACTCTTACTACTCCAGGTGCACTAAAGATCATTGCAAAGTTGTTAAAGAATAAAGATTTACTAGTCGGTGCTGGTACGGTTCGAACTGTTAAAGATGTAAAAAGAGTGGAAGATGTCGGAGCAAGCTTTATTGTTTCACCAGACACTAATGAAGATGTAATCGCAGCCACCAAGAAATTAAAACTAGTATCAATGCCAGGTGTTTCTACACCTACTGAAGTTGGTATTGCAGAAGATGCTGGTGCCGATATATTAAAATTATTTCCAGCAACAATCTTAGGTCCAGACCATTTAAAGATGCTTCGTGAGCCATTTCCAGGTAATCGCTGGTGTCCAACTGCGGGAATTACCTTGGAATCAATTCCAAAGTGGTTTGCAGCAGGGGCTGATTTAGTTGGCCTAGGTGGTCCACTTACCAAAGATGGTGTCAGAGAGGTTAGTAGGAATGTTTTAGCTTTTCGTAATGCAATTAATTCAGCTAGTAAGGAAGTTTATAAACATGAAGTTAGTCAATAAACACATATTTGTAACTGGCGGCGCCAAAGGAATTGGTGAAGCAATTGTCAGAGATGCTGCTGCCGAGGGCGCAAAAGTCTCATTTATTGATATTGATGTAGCAATAGGTGAAAAACTTGCTGCTGAGTTAAATGCGGCGGGTAAGCAAGTGGCATTTGTTAAAGCAGATGTTGCAAGCTTTGAACAATTAAAAGCTGCTTTTGAACAGGTAGTAGTAAAGCTTGGGGATGTGACTGGTGTTGTTAATAATGCCGGGGTTAATTCACATGCAGATCCAGTCACTATGACTGATAAGCAATGGGATGATTTTTTTGCTATTGATATGAAGCCTGTCTGGTTAACAGCGAAATTAGCTCTGCCGGCAATGCGAAAAGCAAAGAGCGGCTCAATTGTTAATATCTGCTCAATTCACGGCCGTCTTACCTATCCAGGATTTTTTCCATATGGGGCAGCAAAGTCAGCTGTTCTTGGATTAACTAGAAACCTTGCGTTAGATGAAGGCAAGCATGAGATAAGAGTTAATGCAGTATCACCTGGTTACATTCTTACCGATCTAACAAAGAATTGGCTAAGTGGTGAATCTGGTAGAACTGAGCGTGCTAATTCAATTCAACCACTTGGGCGAATGGGTGAGCCAATTGAGGTAGCCAAAGTTGTTACATTTTTACTTTCTGACAAATCCACATATGTAAGTGGATCTGATTGGGCAGTAGATGGCGGGCTAGGGGCAAGAATCGCATGATATTAAAAGGTGAGCATTTATTTGTTACTGGTGGAGCTGCTGGTATTGGTGAAGCATTAGTAATTGGTGGCGCGAAAGAGGGCGCCAAGGCTTCATTTGTTGATATTGATGATGTGAAAGCGAATGTTCTAGTTGAAAAATTAAGCAAGGAGGGATTTAAAGTTCAATATGCAAAGGCAGATGTATCAAAGTTTGAAACCTTTAAAGCAGGCTTTGACCAGCTAGTTTCAACCTTTGGCCCAGTAACAATTGCAGTATCTAATGCCGGTCGTAACTCCTACGCCGATGCGGTTGAGTACAAAGAGGAAGAGTGGAATGATTTTTTTGCCCTAGACCTAAAATCTAGCTGGTATCTAGCAAA
Organism: Actinomycetota bacterium; assembly: GCA_027730465.1. Taxonomy (GTDB): domain Bacteria; phylum Actinomycetota; class Actinomycetes; order Nanopelagicales; family Nanopelagicaceae; genus Nanopelagicus. The sequence goes on from JAQCGQ010000059.1 coordinate 3,794, forward strand.
ATTATGTTTACCTGATATGAGAGAAAAAAAGTATGGCTCAATTGTTAATATCTCATCAATTCATGGTCGTATGTCTCGGCCAAATTTCTTTCCATACTCTGCCGCTAAAGGTGGAATTATTGGCCTATCTAGAAATTTAGCTCTAGATGAAGGTAAGTATGGAATTAGAGTGAATTCAGTTTCCCCTGGAACTACAGCAACTCCACTACTTAAAAGTTATATGGAAGCCTTTCCAAAGGAAAAAGCTCATGCTTTATCGGTTGCACCTAACGCCAGATTTGGCTCTCCCGAAGAGATTGCAAATGTAATTTTGTTCACTCTTTCTAAAGATGCTTCATTTATAACAGGTGCAGATTTAATGGTTGATGGCGCACTACACGCCCGCTATGCCTAAGATCTAATATTTACAAAATCTGGTGTTAATCCAGTTAAGTTTTTAGCACCCATTAACTTCATTGCAGTTTCCATTTCAAATCTAAACATTTCTACAACTTTTTCTACTCCAGATTTACCAGCAGCCATTGCGCCATATAAATAAGCCCTGCCAATTAGTACCGCATCAGCGCCAAGAGCTATTGCGGCTAACACATCTGCCCCACTCATAATTGCGCCATCTATATAGATTTGTGGACCACTACCTTTTAAACCAATTTCACTACGCACCTTTGGTAAAAGCTCTAGCGGCACAACTGATCGATCTAACTGCCTACCACCATGATTTGATAAAACAATTGCGTCAACACCAATTTTTTTAAGTTCGGCAGCATCTGCAATAGTCTGTATTCCTTTAATTATTAGTTTACCCTGCCAAACTGATCTAAGCCACTTAACATCTTCAAAAGTTACAGCTGGATCAAATACAGTAGCTGCAATCTCTGATAACGGTTTATTAAAGTTTCTAAAGGTAGCAAATTCAAGTGGAGCGGTAGTTAAAAGGTTAAACCACCACTTTGGTTTAAGAGCCATATCAAAGAAAGTTTTTAGTCCAATCTTTGGTGGCACAGTTAAGCCATTTCTCATATCCCGCCATTTAATACCACCAACAGCTGTATCAACAGTCAACATTAATCCTTCAAAGCCTGCTTCTTTTGCCTCTTCAATAAATTTTAAGCTTTGATCGCGGTCTCGCCATAAGTAAAGTTGAAACCATCTACGTACGCCTGGTGCTTGATTACCAATTTCTTCAGAAGAGGTAGTTCCCATTGTTGATAAGTTATAAATTAAGTTATTTTCTTCACAGATTTTTGCAACCATAACTTCACCTTGATAATGCATCATTCGGGTGTATCCAGTGGGTGCAAAAATTATTGGAAGCGCACTTCTTTGCCCAATAACATCACATGTTAAATCGATTTTAGATACATCTCTTAATACCCGTGCTTTAAACTCAACACGGGAGTAGATCTCTTGGCTTCTGGCATAAGCTAATTCATCATTTGCGCCACCGTCTACATAATCAAAGACTGCTTTTGGTACTCGCTTTTTGGCAAGATTTCGCATCTCAGCAAGATTTACAACATTTTTTAATTTTCGATCTTGAAGTGGGAATTTAGGCAGCGACCAACCTAGTAATGGCTTTATATTTTTCCAGCGAGGCAGTTGGCGTTTCATATTTAAACCTTAAAGTACAGGGTTTAAGAATCTAAGTTC
>JAQCGQ010000060.1 GCA_027730465.1 Actinomycetota bacterium
ACTTCTCGACAGTGGTGTTCACTTTGGACATCAGACTCGTCGATGGAATCCAAAGATGAAGCGCTATATTTTTACTGAGCGCAATGGCATCTACATCATCGATATCCAACAGTCATTAGCCCTAATAGATAGTGCTTATGAGTTTATTAAAGATGCAGTTGCAAAAGGTGGCCACGTACTTTTTGTTGGCACCAAAAAGCAAGCACATGAGCCAATCAAAGAGCAATCTGCCCGAGTTTCAATGCCTTATGTAACAGAGAGATGGTTAGGCGGAATGCTTACCAATTTCCCAACAGTTTATAAGCGCGTACTACGGCTTAAAGAGCTTGAGGCTCTTGAAACCGCTAATGATCAACTTTTAACAAAGAAAGAGTTACTTGTTCTTCGCCGTGAGCGTGAGAAGTTAAACAAAAACTTAGATGGAATTCGTAATATGACTAAGTTGCCAGCGGCAATTTGGGTAATTGATACTAAGAAGGAGCACATTGCAGTAGCTGAGGCAAAGAAACTGGGCATTCCAGTTATTGCAATCTTAGATACCAACTGTGATCCAGATGAGGTTGACTTTAAGATTCCTGGAAATGATGATGCAATTCGTTCCATCGCACTTCTTACCCGAGTAATGACAGATGCGATTGTGGCAGGATTACAAATTCGTTCTGCGCAAGCCGCAAAGATTGCCGATAAGGCAGCAGCAGAGGAAGCAGCAGCTGCTGAAAAAACTGCTGAACAGCCACTTGCTGATTGGGAAAAAGATTTAATTAAAGAACCAACTGAAACTGCTGGTGCATAAGTTGGCATATACGGCAGAGGATGTTAAGAAATTACGAGAGCAGACCGCTGCTGGCATGCTTGATTGCAAAAAAGCATTAGATGAAGCTGGTGGTGATTATCAAAAAGCGGTAGAGATCATTCGCATCAAGGGTCAAAAAGGTGTTACCAAGCGCGAAGGAAGAGCAACCTCAAACGGTTTAGTTGCTGGTAAAGCCGAGGGTGATCTTGGAGTACTGCTTGAACTAAATTGCGAAACTGATTTCGTGGCAAAGGGTGAGAAGTTTCAAGCCCTAGCTGATCAATTGCTTAATCACTTGGCCACATCAAAGATTACTGAACTTAATACGTTTTTATCCTCAAAACTTTCATCAGGCCAAATGGTGCAAGAGGTAATTGATGAAGGTAATGCGATGTTGGGGGAGAAGATTGAGATTAAACGGATCAGTGTTTTAACTGGTTCCCCAGTCTCTTTATATCTACATAAGACATCCCCTGATCTACCACCACAGGTTGGTGTGTTAGTGCAATTAAAAAATGCTGCTGAAGTAGTTGGCAAAGATATCGCCCAACATATTGCTGCCTTTGCGCCATTATTTGTCAGCCGGGATCAAGTGCCTGCTGATGAGATTGCCAAAGAACGCCGATTGGCGGAGGAGACAGCGCGAGGTGAAGGAAAGCCAGAAGCTTCAATTGCCAAGATTGTTGAGGGCAGAGTTACTGGGTTTGTGAAAGAGGTTTCACTTCTGGAGCAAGCATTTGCCAAGGATGCAAAGAAAACTGTGCAGCAAATTTTAGATGAGGCAAAGACGGCCGTGTCCACCTTTAATAGATTCCGTGTAGGTCAGTAAACTTTTCAGTACCATAATTTAGGAAAGGAGTGCTCATGTCACGCAAGGGATATAAACGAGTGCTTCTTAAATTATCTGGTGAGGTATTTGGTGGTGAAAAAGGTATCGGGGTAGATCCTGATGTGGTTCATGATGTGGCAAATCAAATCGTTGAGGTAGTAAGAGCTGGTACACAGATTGCGGTAGTAGTTGGCGGTGGAAATTACTTTAGAGGCGCAGAGCTGCAACAACGTGGCATGGATCGAGCTCGCGCAGATTACATGGGAATGCTGGGCACAGTAATGAATTGTTTAGCGCTGCAAGATTTTCTAGAAAAAGCCGGTATTGAAACCCGAGTGCAAACTGCAATCACAATGGGACAGGTGGCAGAGCCTTATGTACCACGTCGGGCAATAAGACATTTAGAAAAAGGAAGAGTTGTAATTTTTGGTGCAGGTGCTGGTATGCCATTTTTTACTACCGACACAGTTGCCGCCCAAAGAGCACTTGAGATTGGTGTAGAGGCGCTGCTGTTGGCAAAAAGTGGAGTGGATGGGGTTTATTCAGCTGATCCTCGTAAGGATAAATCTGCGAAAAAATATGAAACAATTTCTTTTGATGAGGTTTTAAGTAAATCACTCGCCGTTGCAGATGCCGCAGCTTTTGCACTATGCCGGGAGAATAAACTGCCAATTGTGATCTTTGATCTTAAAAACAAGGGCAATATCAAGCGGGCAGTCTCCGGTGAGAGCATTGGAACTTTAGTTTCCTAAGCCTAATTTATACACTCCTCTAGATTGCTAGTAGAGTGGGATTAATTAAAGGGAGTAAATAAAATGGCAGATTTAACTACCTCACTGGCAGAGTGCAACACTAAAATGAATAAAGCAATTGAGGTTGCTAAAGAGGATTTCGCCACAATTAGAACTGGCAGAGCCCACCCTGCGATGTTTGCTAAATTAATGGTTGATTATTACGGAACTGGCACACCACTTTCCCAACTTGCAACAGTTCAAGTTCCAGAGGCTCGTCTTGCCATGATCACTCCTTATGACAAGGGCGCTATGGCGGCGATTGAAAAAGCAATTAGAGATTCAGATCTAGGAGTAAATCCTGGCTCAGATGGCAATGTAATTAGAGTCAATTTTCCGCAATTAACTGAGGAAAGACGCAAAGAGTTTATTAAGGTGGCAAGGGGCAAGGCAGAGGATTCAAAGGTTGCCATTCGTGCCATCAGACGGGCTGCGAAAGAAGCAATGGAAAAGTTTGAAAAAGATGGCAAGGTTGGTAAAGATGATCTGGCTAGAGCTGAAAAAGAGTTGGAAAAAACTACCAGTGATCATGTAGCAAAGATTGATGATTTGCTCAAGCATAAAGAAGCAGAGTTGCTAGAGGTTTAATGATGGCGGACCTGCACGCTATAAATGATGCAATAAATAAACGAGCAGGCCGAAAACTACTACCATCTATTTTAGTTTCACTATTTCTTTTGGGCTTGATCTTTGGCTCAATAATTATCGAACCATTGCTATTTTTCATCTTAATTTGGGTGGTAATCATGCTTGGGGTGAGGGAGTTAGCCCATGCATATCGCACCGGCGGAATTGAATTACCAGATTTAGCATTGATGAGCGCATCATCAGTTTTATTGTTTGCTACCTGGTTTGCAAACACTGAAGGACTTGCTGTTTCAGCTGGACTGACCATACCGATTTTAATGTTCACTTTATTGCTGATATCGCAAAGTGATTTTATTAAGCGTTCAACATCTGCGGTATTTATCACCTTTTACTTAGCGGTTCTAGGTGGATTTATTCTTTTGCTAGCAAACCATGAAGATGGCCCTATCCGCATCTTTGCCTTAGTTGCTTTAATTGCTTGCAATGACACATTTGCATACTTCACTGGAATTGCAATTGGCAAGCATAAGTTGGCACCAAAAATAAGTCCTAAGAAAAGTTGGGAGGGATTAATTGGGGGAGCAGTAGCCGCGATTATTGGTGGTTCTGCAATCTTTCATTATCTTTTTGAAACCACATGGTATATGGGGGCGGTAATTGGATTAATGTGTGTAGTCACTGCAACCTGTGGAGATTTAATTGAGTCTGCAATAAAGCGAGATTTAGCAATCAAAGATATGTCTAATTTACTACCTGGTCATGGCGGAATTATGGATCGCCTAGATTCTGCTCTCTTCACCGCTCCAGCAGTTTGGTTTGCATTTGAGCTTATCAATCGGTATCTATAGTGGTTGATTTAGTCTTTGATGCTCCTGCTGTTAAGAAAAAGAGTCCAGTACATCTAGCAGATTTAACTGTGGCAGAGCGAAAAGTGAGGGCTGAAGAGTTAGGTTTGCCATCCTTTCGAGCAAATCAGTTAGCAGTGCATTTTTTTACCCACCACAATGATGATGTGGAGAGTTTTACCGATATTCCAAAGGAGCTGCGCACATCACTGGCTGATGCTTTTTTACCAAAGTTATTAACGCTAGTTAAATCAGTCACCTGTGATGGGGGTAAGACTAGAAAAGATTTATGGCGTTTACATGATGGTGTTTTAGTTGAATCAGTTTTAATGCGTTACACCGATCGCACCACCATCTGTATCTCATCTCAAGCAGGTTGTGGCATGGGTTGCCCATTTTGTGCCACTGGGCAGGCAGGGTTAACTAGGAATTTAACTGCAGGTGAGATAACCGCTCAGGTAATGATGGCGGCTAAGGCATGTGATTTAGGTGAGTTACCAGGAGGTCCTACTCGATTATCAAATGTGGTTTTCATGGGAATGGGTGAGCCGATGGCAAATTACAAAGCGGTGATGCAATCTATTAGAAATATTACAAATCCACAGCCTGATGGTTTGGGAATTGGTGCCAGATCTGTAACGCTTTCAACTGTTGGTTTAGTAACTGGTATTGAGAAGTTAATTAAAGAGGATTTACCGGTAACACTTGCAATCTCATTACACACTCCAGATGATGAACTCCGTGACACATTGGTGCCAGTTAACTCAAGATGGAAGGTAAAAGAGGTATTACAAGCCGCTGATAGGTATGAAGCAAAAACTGGGCGAAGGTACTCAATTGAGTACGCATTAATTAGAGATATTAATGATCAAGTGTGGCGAGCAGATTTGTTAGGAAGATTACTGAAGAATAAAAATGCTCATGTTAATTTAATCCCACTTAATCCAACCCCGGGATCAAAGTGGACCGCATCCCGGCATGAGGATGAGGCAGCCTTTGTTGAGATTCTAGAAGGCTATGGTGTGCCGGTTACGGTGCGAGATACCAGGGGTCGAGAGATAGATGGTGCATGTGGACAACTAGCCGCATCACAGATTGATAACAACTCCTAGATTAGTGATTAAAGTATTGATAACTGCTGCGGTGCTAACTAGACTTCCACTACATTTCAGTTTCCACATCTTAGGAGTAAATAATTGAAGACTCTGCAAAATTTCATTAATGGCAAAAAGGTAAGTGCCACCTCAGATAAGGTTCAAGATTTAATTAATCCAGCAACTGGTGAGGTATTTGCTAAGGCTCCAGTCTCTAACGCTTCCGATGTTGATAAGGCAATGAAGTCAGCAACTGCAGCTTTTGAAGTTTGGAAAGAGTCAACACCAGGTGAGCGCCAGAAAGCGATTAATAAAATTGCAGATGCAATTGAGGTGCGAAGTGAAGAGTTAATTGGCATTGAATCAGAAAATACCGGTAAACCAATTGCGGTAACTCGTGCTGAAGAAATCGGCCCAATGTTGGATCAAATTAGATTCTTTGCAGGTGC
>JAQCGQ010000061.1 GCA_027730465.1 Actinomycetota bacterium
TAATACCTGCAATTGCTTCAGTAATTAAAGATGAGTGCGCTAAAGCAAAGTTAGCCGTGCCTAGAATTTCTATTGAGCCAGGCCGAGCAATTGTTGGCCCTACCACCACCACGCTTTATTTAGTTGGTACAACAAAGTCAATCAAACTAGAGAACGGATCAGAGCGACGATATGTCTCAGTTGATGGTGGAATGAGTGAGAATATCCGACCTGCTTTATATGGCGCTGTCTACTCTGCGTTTTTAGCAAACCGCAGTTCAACTGCAAAATTAATCTCAAGCAGAGTTGTCGGTAAGCATTGTGAAACTGGCGATATTTTAATTTCTGAGATTAATTTACCTTCAGACATAAAAGCTGGTGATTTATTGGCAATACCTGCAACCGGTGCATATGGACGCTCTATGGCTAGTAACTACAACCACATAGCAAGGCCTGCAGTTATTGCAGTCATAAATGGCAGCGCCCGCCTAATTTTGCGCAGGGAAAACGAGCAAGATTTGCTTAATCTGGATGTAAATCAGCTGCCACGGCAGATCTCATAAGTTTGAGATACTTCTCCAATGAAAACTCTTAAAGTAGGCATGCTAGGTGCTGGGGTAGTTGGCTCCCAGATCGCTCGGTTGCTAATTGCTAATAAGTCAGATTTAGCATCTAGAGCAGGGGCTAATTTAGAGTTGGTATCAATTGCTGTTAAAGACAGTAAATTAAAGCGCGATGGAATATCTGCTGCGCTATTAACAAGTGATGCAAAATCTATTGTTAATGACCCACAAATAGATTTAGTAATTGAGGTTATTGGTGGGATAGATCCTGCAAAAGAATTAATTTTAACCGCATTAAAAAATGGTAAATCAGTTGTGACTGCCAATAAAGCATTACTTGCTAAACATGGCGCTGAACTTTACGCCGCTGCCGATAAAGCAAATGTGGATTTATACTATGAAGCTGCGGTAGCAGGAGCAATTCCAATCCTAAGACCACTACGTGAGTCATTAGTTGGCGATCATGTTATTCGAGTTATGGGAATTGTTAACGGCACAACAAATTATATTTTGACAAAGATGGATGAAAACGGGATAGCATTTGCTGATGCATTAAAAGAAGCGCAAGCATTAGGTTTTGCAGAATCTGATCCAAGTGCTGATATTGAAGGATTTGATGCTGCTGCAAAGGCTGCGATCTTAGCTGGCCTAGCATTTCATTCACGGGTAACTGATAATGATGTTTACCGCGAGGGAATTTCCAAAATAACTGCAGCGGATGTAAAAGTAGCAAAAGCAATGGAGATGGTAATTAAATTACTGGCAATTGCTGAGTTAACTCCAGAAGGTGCTGTTTCAGTTCGCGTTCATCCGGCGCTAATTTCAAGAACCCATCCACTAGCTTCAGTTCGTGGTTCATTTAATGCAGTTTTTGTGGAGGCCAAGTCTGCTGGGCAGATGATGTTTTATGGGAAAGGAGCCGGTGGCGAGCCAACTGCTAGTGCAATATTAGGAGATTTAGTTGCAGTTGCCCGCCATAAAGTAACTGGTGGTATTGGGCCAAAGGAAAGTGACTACGCAGATCTAAAAATTGCCCAAATTGGTCAGACAAAAACACGTTATTTAATCAGATTAAATGTGGCAGATAAGCCAGGTGTATTAGAGTCAGTTGCACACGTCTTTGCATCTCATCAGGTTTCAATTCAAACAGTTAGACAAACTGGCGCAGGAGATAAGGCTGAATTAATTGTTATGACTCATAGTTCAAATGAATCATCATTATCTGCCACAGTTAAAGATCTAAAAAACTTACCTGCAGTAACTGATGTTGCAAGTGTGCTTAGAGTTGAAGGTGTTAACTGATGGGAATTTTTGGAAAAAAAGGTGCACACCAGTGGCGTGGAGTAATTGCTGAGTACCGTAAATGGCTACCAGTAACAGATCAAACTCCAGTTATTTCACTGCGCGAGGGTGGTACACCACTTGTTTACGCAGAAGTTTTATCAAAAATGCTTGGTAATGAAATTTGGTTAAAGGTTGAAGGTACTAATCCAACAGGTTCATTTAAAGATCGTGGTATGACCATGGCAATTTCAAAAGCAGCAGAAGATGGTGCTACGGCAGTAATTTGTGCATCAACTGGAAATACCAGTGCCTCAGCTGCTGCATATGCAACTAAAGCTGGTATGAAACCAGTTGTATTAGTTCCGCAGGGAAAGATTGCAATGGGAAAACTTGCTCAAGCAATTGCTCATGGGTCAACACTTATTCAAGTTAAAGGAAACTTTGATGATTGTTTAACTCTTGCTAAACAGTTATCTGAAAATTACCCAGTAGCACTTGTTAACTCAGTGAACCCATACCGGATTGAAGGACAAAAAACTGCTGCTTTTGAGGTCGTAGATATATTGGGCTACGCGCCAGATATTCATGTTATGCCAGTTGGAAATGCAGGAAATATCACTGCGTACTGGAAAGGGTATCAAGAGTACAAAAAAGCTTTTATGTCACGTTCATTACCAATGATGTGGGGTTTTCAAGCAGCTGGAGCTGCACCCATTGTTAAAAATAAAATTATTAAAAATCCAGAGACAATTGCAACTGCAATTCGCATTGGCAACCCAGCATCTTGGGATCAAGCAGTTGCTGCTCGAATTGGCTCTAAAGGTTTAATTGACTCAGTAACTGATAAAGAAATATTAAGTGCCTATCGCCTAGTAGCGGCTAAAGAAGGAGTATTTGTTGAGCCATCAAGTGCGGCAGGTATTGCTGGATTAATCAAGAAGAAAGAGCAAAAAAAGTTACCTAAGGGTAAAAGTATTGTAGTAACAGTTACTGGAAATGGTTTAAAGGATGTGCAGTGGATATTAAATGGTGGTGGTAAACCAACTATTATTTCCGTTGATATGAAGCAAGCTGCAAAAGTAATTGGACTTAAGTAGTGGCATCTAAACGAGCATCAAGTGGGTTAACTTTTAAAGCCACGATGGCACAAATCAGCGTGCCAGCAAGTAGTGCAAATGTGGGTCCAGGTTTTGATTGCTTTGGAATTGCACTAGAACTACGAGATCGTTACGCCGCCCAAGTATTAGATGATCCAACATTTGATGTTGATGTAACCGGTGAGGGTGCAGATGAAGTTAAGAAAGATGCTAAGAATTTAGTAATTAAAGCGATGATGCGCGGCTTTGAACATATGGGGGGCAAACCAAAGGGAGTAGCACTTCGTGCCTTAAATGTGATTCCACACGGCCGCGGTCTTGGTTCATCAGCTAGTGCGATTGTTGGCGGCTTAACTCTTGCAAGATCATTAGTTTTAACTGGTGAGCAATATATGAGTGATGAAGACTTAATCACGCTGGCAACAGAACTTGAAGGACATCCAGATAATGTAGCCGCAGCGTTTTATGGTGGCGCCACTATTGCTTGGCTTGAGAACTCTATTGATGCAGCTGGTGTGACTAAAAGTATTGGCAAAGCAGTTAGTTTAAAAGTAGATGATCGAATTAAGGCTCTATTATTAGTTCCAGATAATCAATTAGCAACTGCTAAAGCCCGAAAATTATTACCAGAAACCATCTCACATCAAGATGCGGTTCTAAACTCATCTTGTGCTGCACTTTTAGTCCATGCATTAGCTCAGCGCCCTGACTTATTATTTAACGCAACTGAGGATTTACTACATCAAAGTTATCGCGCAACTGCAATGCCTAAAACAATTGCGCTATTGCAGAAATTACGAGGTGCTGGATTAGCTGCAGTTGTTTCAGGTGCTGGCCCATCAGTAATGGTTTTATATGCAAATAGTGAGGATGAGATTGATCAGATTCCATCCCTAGCCCCGGGTTTCACCGCTATGAAGTTAGCCATAGCCAAAAGTGGTGCCCAGTAGCCTATTTTCCATACCTATCTAGGTTGTGGTAGATTTATCCCTGTCGGAAAGTACGACAGATAAAACAGTAAAAAATCCCAAAAATTAAACTAATTTTTTATGGGGCTCCCGTATACGGGTAATAAAAATCAAAGAAAGAATGGCAATATATAAATGGCAGAAAAGAAAACCACCAATCGCGCAGATGCGGTTGAGTTAGTGGATATGGCCTTACCTGATCTAAAGAAGGTAGCTGGTCAATTAGGTATTGAAAATGCCTCCACGCTTAAGAAAGCAGAGTTAGTCCAATCTATTGCTGACCTGCAGGCCGCAAATCGTGAGGCCGCTAAAAATGAACGAGAGGCTCGTCGTATGGAACGACAAAATAATCGAAACAGCAGAAATAACAGTACTGAGGCCGATAGCAATGACTCTGGCCCAGATAACTCTCCAAATAATTCAAGTAGCAGCTATGGCGATGCTGAGCGCAGTGATAACAACCGCCGCTTTGGTAATCGTGATAACAACAGACGCGACCGTGGACGCGACCGTGGGCGCGATCGAAACCGTGACCGAGGTCAACGTGAAGAGCGCGAGATTGTAATTGGACCAGATGATGTATTACTTCCAGTAGGTGGTTTACTAGATATTTTAGATAGTTTTGCATTTATTAGAACTGGTGGATACTTACCATCGCCTAACGATGTTTATGTTTCACTACAGCAAGTTAGAAAATATGGCCTGCGCAAAGGTGATGTGATAACTGGATCTGTTCGCGAACCTAAAGAGGGTGAGCGACGTGAGAAATTTAGTGCTTTAGTTAAAGTTGAAACAGTAAATGGCATTGAGCCTGACAACGCTAAAGAACGGGTTGAATTCTCAAAATTAGTTCCGTTATATCCGCAAGAAAGATTACGACTTGAAACTGAGCCAAATGTTCTAACTACAAGAATTATTGATTTAATTTCCCCTATTGGTAAGGGGCAACGCGGTTTAATTGTTTCACCACCAAAGGCTGGAAAGACTATGGTTTTGCAATCAATTGCTAACGCAATTACAACTAATAATCCAGAGTGTCATTTGATGGTTGTCTTAGTTGATGAGAGGCCTGAGGAAGTAACAGATATGCAAAGATCGGTAAAGGGTGAGGTAATTGCCTCAACTTTTGATCGACCAGCAGATGATCACACCACAGTTGCAGAACTTGCTATTGAGCGAGCAAAAAGACTAGTAGAACTAGGTCATGACGTTGTTGTTTTACTTGATTCAATTACACGTCTAGGCCGTGCATATAACATTGCTGCTCCTGCC
>JAQCGQ010000062.1 GCA_027730465.1 Actinomycetota bacterium
CGGACCAGCTACTGAATAGTTGGCACTACATATCTCCTAAACATTTAAGTTTAAATAATTCTTCTAAAATTATTTATCTTGTTTTTCTCTATAATTCGCTGCACTCTCCGACCCACGAGGTCGGGCGTGTTGCCCGTTCCTTGCAGATAACATGCAAAGTAATTTGCATATTGATGCAGCCCTTATGAAGAAAAGAGCAGGACGGGAAGGGTAGCCCAGTCATATCAGTCTGGTCAAAACGATCGCCACACTCCTTCGGCCAGCAATCTCACCCTGCGACACGCCGAATTAGCCAGCCCTATCACGCTTATGGTTAATAGATGGAAAAGCCAAAATTACGCGGAATCGTGCATTTAGTGATGTCACCAATTAGCTTGGTGGCTGGGCTAATACTTATTACTTTGGCAAATGAACTACGAGGGCGAATTACCCTAGGCATATTCACGCTTACTGCAGTTACTTTATTTACCTGCAGCGCTTTGTATCACCGGGTAGCTTGGAATGATAAAAATAAAGCAATCTGGCGAAGAATTGATCACTCAAATATTTCAATTCTAATTGCCGGTACCTATACCCCTTTTGCAGTTTATTTATTAGAACCTTCCCAAACAAAAGTTTTACTAGCTTTAGCTTGGGGTGGAGCACTTTTAAGTTCACTACTTAGAATCTTTTGGTTATCAGCCCCGCGGTGGTTATATGTATCAGGCTATATTGCTTTAGGTTGGGCAGCTGTGTTTTATATGCCAGCATTTTTAGATTCAGCGGGTGTTCTAATCTTTGTATTAATTCTAGTAGGTGGAGCTTTATACTCAGCTGGTGGGGTTATCTATGCCCTTAAAAAACCTAATTTTTCAATTAACTGGTTTGGCTTTCATGAATTATTTCACGCCCTTACAGCTGCAGCATTTATTTGCCACTTTGTTGCAGCAATATTGACCGTATTTTCTAATAGATAATTGCAATAAATTAAAAGTGGCCGACGCAATTATCTACGCCGGCCACTTAAATTACTTTTTATTTAGCGAACTTCGAACTCATCCAAACGAACTGCTTCACCTGAACCTTGTGATTCAAATGGTGTGAACTCGTATTGATCATAAGCAGCATAGACAGCAGCCTTTGCTTCCTCAGTTGGCTCAACTCGAACATTGCGGTATCTAGCAAGTCCAGTTCCAGCTGGAATTAACTTACCGATAATTACGTTTTCCTTCAGTCCAAGTAGTGGATCACTCTTTTCAGAGAGTGCTGCATCAGTTAACACACGAGTTGTCTCTTGGAATGATGCTGCTGATAACCATGATTCAGTAGCAAGAGAAGCCTTGGTAATACCCATTAACTCAGGTCGACCAGAGGCGGCTTTACCACCAGTTGAAACAACACGACGGTTCTCTTCTTCAAAGCGACCGCGCTCAACTAACTCACCTGGTAATAAATCAGTATCACCTGGCTCTAGCACTGTGATTCGCTTTAACATTTGGCGAACAATAATTTCAATGTGCTTATCGTGGATAGAAACACCTTGCATACGATAAACCTCTTGGATTTCACTTACTAAGTGAATCTGAGTTTGACGTGGTCCTAAGATACGAAGAACTTGCTTAGGATCAATTGCGCCAACAACTAATTGCTGACCAACGGTTACGCGTGAACCCTCTTCAATTAGAAGTTTTTGGCGACGAGTAATTGGGTAAGCAACTGCTTCACCACCATCTTCTGGTGTTACAACAATCTTCTTACCTTTAGCATCCTCTAGGAATGAAACAGTTCCGGCAGCTTCTGCAATTGGTGCTACACCCTTAGGAGTTCTAGCTTCAAATAATTCTTGAACGCGAGGTAGACCATGGGTAATTTGAGTTTCACCAAGTAATTGAGCACCACCAGTATGGAAGGTACGCATTGTTAGCTGTGTTCCTGGCTCACCAATTGATTGAGCAGCAATAATTCCTACAGCTTCACCGACATCAACAATCTTGCCAGCAGCCATTGAGCGGCCGTAACACATAGCGCATTGTCCAACCTTGCTATCGCAAGTTAGAACTGAGCGAACGTTTACCTCTTCAACCCCAGCTGCAACTAATGTGTCGATATTGCGATCACCAAGATCAGTTCCAGCAGTAAGTATTACCTTGCCAGAGACTGATATATCTTCAGCTAAGTTGCGGCCAAATAATGATGTCTCAACATGATCATCACGAACTAATGTGCCAGTTGAATCTTTTGCGGCAATCTTAAGAGTTAGGCCGCGATCTGTTCCGCAGTCTTCCTCACGAATAATTACATCTTGAGCAACATCGCAAAGACGACGGGTTAGGTAACCAGAATCTGCTGTACGAAGTGCGGTATCAGCCAAACCTTTACGAGCACCATGTGTTGAAATGAAGTACTCAAGCACGGAGAGACCTTCACGGAAGTTTGATTTGATCGGACGAGGAATAATTTCACCCTTTGGGTTAGCTACAAGTCCGCGCATACCTGCAATTTGGCGAATCTGCATCATATTTCCACGAGCACCTGAATAAACCATCATCCAAACTGGGTTGGTACGAGGGAAGTTATCTTCCATCTCCTTAGCAACCTCGTTGGTAGCAAGTGTCCAGATTTCAATTAACTCTTGGCGGCGCTCATCATCAGTAATTAATCCTTTTTCATACTGTGATTGAACCTTATCTGCCTTAGTTTCATAACCTTCAAGGATCTCTCGCTTACGACCTGGTGTTACAACATCATTAATTGAGATAGTCACACCAGCACGAGTCGCCCAGTAGAAACCAAGTGACTTAAGTGCATCTAGGGTTTGTGCAACTGTTACCTTGGCATAACCTTCAGCCAAGTTATCAACAATTAGACCAAGTAACTTCTTAGTCACATCGTAACCAACAAATGGGAAATCTGCTGGTAGTACTTCATTAAATAAAGCACGACCTAATGTTGTCTCGCGAGTTTCATCTACGCCGCTTTTATCAATACGAAGTTTAATTTTTGCTTGTAGTGAAAGGCTGCCTTGATCAAATGCCATTACCGCTTCAGCAATTGATGAAAATGCTCTGCCTTCTCCTAATTGTTTCTCACGTAGTGAGGTTAAAAAGTAAAGACCTAGAACCATGTCCTGAGTAGGAGAGGTAATTGGTCGACCAGAAGCTGGAGATAAAATGTTATTACTTGAAAGCATTAACACTCGAGCCTCTGCTTGTGCTTCAGCTGATAGTGGCAAGTGAACAGCCATTTGATCGCCATCAAAGTCTGCGTTAAATGCAGTACAAACTAATGGGTGAATTTGAATAGCTTTACCTTCAACTAATTGTGGCTCAAATGCTTGAATACCAAGACGGTGCAGAGTTGGTGCACGGTTTAGTAGCACTGGGTGCTCAGCAATTACCTCTTCTAATACATCCCAAACTACTGGACGAGCACGCTCAACCATTCTCTTTGCTGATTTAATATTTTGAGCATGATTTAAATCAACTAAACGCTTCATAACAAATGGTTTAAATAATTCAAGCGCCATTTGTTTTGGTAAGCCGCACTGATGTAATTTAAGTTGTGGTCCAACTACGATTACAGAACGACCTGAATAATCAACACGCTTTCCAAGTAAGTTTTGACGGAAGCGTCCTTGCTTACCCTTAAGCATGTCAGAAAGTGATTTAAGTGGACGATTTCCTGGTCCAGTTACAGGGCGTCCGCGACGACCATTATCAAATAGTGAATCAACCGCTTCTTGCAACATACGCTTTTCGTTGTTAACAATAATCTCAGGAGCACCAAGATCAGCTAGGCGCTTTAAACGATTGTTGCGGTTAATTACCCGTCGATATAAATCATTTAGATCACTGGTAGCAAAACGGCCACCATCTAGTTGAACCATTGGACGAAGATCTGGTGGAATAACTGGTACACAATCTAGAACCATTGATGCTGGTTTATTACGAGTATTAAGGAATGAGTTAACAACCTTTAATCTCTTAATTGCCCGAGTCTTCTTTTGACCCTTACCGGTTTGTGATAACTCATTTAATTTATCAAACTCAGCTTTTAGATCAAAGGTTTCAAGACGAGATTGAATTGCTTGCGCACCCATTGATCCCTTGAAATAAACACCATAACGATCGCGAAGTTCGCGATATAGCAATTCATCACCTTCAAGATCTTGTACTTTAAGATTTTTAAAACGATTCCATACTGCATCAAGGCGATCTAACTCTTTTTGAGAGCGATCACGAATAGTTTTTAGTTCGCGCTCACCAGACTCGCGTACTTTACGACGCGCATCAGCTTTAGCACCCTCATCTTCAAGATCAGATAGATCAGATTCCATTTTCTTGGTGCGAGTATCTAATTCAAGATCACGGCGTGACTCAATCTTCTTAATATCGGAAGAGTACTTTTTCTCCAGTGTTGGCATATCTTCGGCGCGAGCCTCATTATCAACCTCTGTGATCATGTAAGCAGCGAAATAAATTACCTTTTCTAAATCTTTTGGAGCAAGATCTAGTAAATATCCAAGACGGCTTGGCACACCTTTGAAGTACCAGATATGAGTTACTGGCGCTGCAAGTTCAATATGTCCCATTCGCTCACGACGAACTTTGGCGCGAGTTACTTCAACTCCGCATCTTTCGCAAATAATTCCTTTAAATCGTACGCGCTTGTACTTACCGCAATAACATTCCCAGTCACGAGTTGGACCAAAGATCTTCTCGTCGAATAAACCATCTTTTTCTGGCTTTAGTGTTCGGTAGTTAATTGTCTCTGGCTTTTTAACCTCACCGAATGACCACTCACGAATATTGTCGGTTGAGGCAAGACCAATTCTTAACTCATCAAAAAAGTTAACGTCTAACATGGTTATCCTCTCCTCACACTTCTTCTACAGAACTTGGCTCAACTCGGGATAAGTTGATACCTAGCTCCTCGGCTGTTCTAAAGACTTCTTCATCAGTATCGCGCATTTCAATTGCCACACCCTCTGAGGAGAGAACTTCAACATTTAAGCAAAGTGATTGCATTTCTTTAACCAAAACCTTAAATGACTCAGGAATTCCTGGCTCTGGAATATTCTCACCCTTAACAATTGCTTCATAAACCTTAACTCGACCAAGCACATCATCTGATTTAATGGTTAGCAATTCTTGTAGTGTGTAGGCGGCTCCGTATGCTTCAAG
>JAQCGQ010000063.1 GCA_027730465.1 Actinomycetota bacterium
GGGCGCGGGCAATTAATTCACCACTACCTGAAACCACAATTGTGTCCCCATCAAATACCAAATCATCTTGAGCCCCTGTCATGTTTACGTAGGCAAGTGGGGCGCCAACCTCAAGGGCGCGCTGCTTAACAAGGCTAAGGCGGGCATCATTTTTATTTATCTCATATGGGGAGCCATTAGGAACTAGAAGTAATCCGATATCACGCTTTGCTAGCTCTGCAACTGGGCCACCTGATTGCCAAATATCCTCACAAATTGCAATACCTATGTCTACACCGCAAACTCTAATTACTAGGGAGTGCGCCCCTGGTGTGAAGTTGCGATACTCATCAAATACGCCGTAGTTAGGCAGGTGGTGCTTGATATAGGTGGCAACTATCTCGCCTCGATAAATCACTGCCACACAATTCTGCGGCTTACCCGCATCGCTTTGGCCAAGGTAGCCAACTAATAAAGTTAGATCACCATTTCCCTCATTATTTATCCGAGTTGCTAACTCATTAACAGCAGCAATTGAGGCTTCTCTAAAAGATGCTCGGTTAGCTAAATCCTCCACTGGATAGCCAGTTAAAATCATCTCTGGATAAACCACAATTACAGCTCCTGCATTTGCAGCATCAAAGGCATGTTTTGAAATTAGGTCAGCATTTTTTTTCAGATCTCCTACGGTGGGATTGATCTGCGCTAGCGCTACTCGGATCTGACCAGATTGACTCACTTTTCAAGAGTACCTCAGGTAGCCAATCTGGCGCAGAATAAGTTAAAGTTGTCCTACCTAGAAAAGACAGGGACTGCGCAGGCAGCCTTGATCTTAAGGAGTTGCGTATGAGTAATGCCCAATCATCTCGCGTTTTAATAACTGATTTAGCTGCCATGAAAGTGGCCGGTAAAAAGTGGGCGATGCTCACCTGCTATGAACAAATGACTGCGCAGATCTTTGATGAAGCAGGCATCCCAGTACTGCTGGTAGGAGATTCTGCTGGTAATAATTTTTTAGGTCATGAAAACACAATTCCAGTAACCGTTGATGAGTTAATTCCAATGGCTAAGGCGGTAGTTAACTCCAGTAAAAATGCAATGGTGATAGCTGATTTTCCCTTTGGTTCCTATGAATCATCCCCCGAGCAGGCTTTGGTGACTGGGGTCAGATTCTTTAAAGAAGCAAAGGTTGGAGCGGTGAAATTAGAGGGTGGCGAAAAGGTTGTGCCACAAATCAAGAAACTAATTGCAGCCGGTATTCCAGTTATGGGCCACTTAGGCCTTACCCCACAATCAGTTCACGCCCTTGGTGGTTTTAAGGTGCAAGGCCGCGGTGATGCCGGTGAGCAGTTATTAAAAGATGCCATTGCCTTGCAAACAGCAGGGGTATTTGCAATTGTGCTGGAGGCAATCCCTGCTGCGCTAGCAACTCAGATAACTGCCGCACTTTTTATTCCAACAATTGGCATTGGCGCCGGTAGTGGTTGTGATGCTCAGGTATTAGTTTGGACAGATTTGGTTGGAATTACTGAAAAAATACCAAAGCTTGCCAAGGCATACCGAAATCTGCGTAAAGAGATCGCAGGTGCAGCCAGTGAATTCGCCCGAGATGTTGCAAATGGCGATTTTCCCGGTAGAGAGCAAAGTTTTAGCTAAATATTTACCGTTATTGGCAGCAGAAAACGATTAAGTTGGGATTTTTTCCTACTTTTGCCAAAATTTCGGTTAGAAATTGGAAAATTAGGTCAATTATTTAACTCACCAGTAGTTTTTTACTAATTACGGACAGAATATTTGCTAATAATTAGAAAGAAATGCGTAAATATTCTTAAAAATAAAGTTGCGACACGCTTCATATTTATTGCCAAATAAGTGGAAAGTTTTGCCATTTAGTGCCACGCTTGTCCATGAAACAGGTTCGGTGACGGATCGAACCACTTTGATAGGAGAAATACGTGGCTGCAAAGCGTCGTAAGAAAGCAGCGAAAGCTGCACCAAAGCGTCGTCGTCGTAAGGCTGCTAAGGCTGCCCCAAAGCGTCGTCGTCGTAAGAAAGCAGCGAAAGCTGCACCAAAGCGTCGTCGTCGTAAGAAAGCAGCAAAGGCTGCCCCAAAGCGTCGTCGTCGTAAGAAAGCAGCAAAGGCTGCTCCAAAGCGTCGTCGTCGTAAGGCTTCAAAGTAAATTATTAACTAAAAAATCCCGCCAGTTAAATGGCGGGATTTTTTATTGCCCAAAATTAGTTAAGGCCTAGATAGGCTTACCCCCTTATGCGAAGTGGTCTAGATCTAACTCATATAAATCCTGCAATCCGCCCTCAGGATGATCTCTTTAGATTTATGAATGGTAAGTGGTTAACAGAATCTAAAATTCCAGAGGATCGAGCAAGTGATGGGGCTTTTTATCAGCTTTATGAACAGGCTGAAAAACAGGTAAAACAGATCATTCTTGATCAGGCAAATAGTGCTGGAGTAATTGGTAGTAACGCCCAAAAAATTGGCGATTTATATAACTCCTTTATGGATGAGGTGAAAATTGAAGAGCTAGGAATTACGCCAATTGCTAAAGATCTCACAGCTGCGCAGGGCTTTAATAATAAGGATGAGTTCTTACAACTTTTAGGTGAGCTAGAAAGAGATGGTTTATCTGGTCTTTTCTATTCCTATGTTTCAACAGATAACAAAGAGGCTACTAAAAACATCGTCTATCTTGGTCAATCTGGATTATCACTTCCGGATGAGGCCTACTACCGTGAAGATGAATATAAAGAGATCAGGGATTCCTTTCTAGTTCATGTAAAAAATATGTTTGAGTTAGCAGGTCTTAAAGATGCGCAAAGCTGCGCCGCATCGGTTTTGGAATTAGAAACGCAGATCGCCGCCTGTCATTGGGATCAGGTTAAGGATAGAGATGCTGATCTGGCTTATAACAAAAAGAGCTTTACCCAACTAACTGATCTATGCCCAGCATTTAATTGGCCCCTTTGGATGAAAAGTTCGGCTACCCCAGAGCATGTGCTAGCGCAGGTTGTTGTCAGGCAGCCTTCCTACTTTGAAGAGTTATCCAAACTTCTTGATCGCTTTGAGCTCACTAAGTGGCGATGCTGGCTCACCTGGCACATTCTCTCTAGTGCTAGCTCATATCTGAACTCAGCTTTGGCAAATGAAAACTTTAACTTCTATGGCACAACCCTTTCTGGCATACCTAAGCTAAAAGAGCGATGGAAGCGGGCAACTGGACTAGTTGAAGGCGCCCTCGGTGAGGCGGTCGGGCAGATCTATGTGGAGCGCCACTTTGGCAAAGCGGCAAAGGATCGGATGATTGATCTGGTTAAAAATCTTATTCAGGCATATCGAGTAGATATTGCAGCCCTTGAGTGGATGAGTGATGAGACTAAGCAGAAGGCATTTCTTAAGCTAGATAAATTCACGCCAAAGATTGGTTATCCAGATAAGTGGCGGGATTATTCAAAATTATCTATTACGCCAGGGGACCTAATCGGCAACCTCAGCGCTATTGCTAAATACTCTCAAGATTATGAGTACTCAAAAATAGGAAAAGCCGTTGATAAATCTGAGTGGTATATGACCCCACAAACTGTTAACGCCTACTACAACCCAGGCATGAATGAGATTGTCTTTCCTGCTGCTATTTTGCAGCCACCTTTTTTTGATGTTTTAGCTACCGATGATGCCGCTAACTATGGTGGTATTGGCGCAGTCATTGGCCATGAGATTGGCCATGGTTTTGATGATCAAGGATCAAAATATGACGGAGATGGCAACCTAGTTAACTGGTGGAATGATAAAGATAGGGCTGAGTTTGAAAAACTAACTAGTAAGTTAATTAAGCAGTATGACCAATTATCTCCGGAGGATGCTCCAGATATTAAAGTCAATGGCGCCCTAACAATTGGTGAAAATATTGGCGACCTGGGTGGATTAACAATTGCTTATAAAGCATATGAGATCTCTTTAAATGGAAAGGAGCCACCAACAATTGATGGCTATAGTGGATGCCAAAGATTTTTTATGGGCTGGGCTCAATCTTGGCGGGGTAAATATCGCCCAGAGGAGGTTAGAAGAAGGGTTGCAACTGATCCACACTCCCCTGATGAATTTAGGTGTAATCAAATAGTTTCTAACTTAACTGAGTTCTATGATGCTTTTGCAGTAAATCAAAATGATAAACACTTTATGGCTGAAGATCGGCGAGTGCGGATCTGGTAGATGGGGCTAAGTGCCTTAAGTAGCATTATTTCCCCTAGCCTCAACCAAATGGTTAACTGCGCATATGGTTAGTGAATTTAGTTTTCAGGTAGGCACCTGCCTTCAAGATCGACTGGGTCGAACCGGGCAGATAACCACTGCCCACGGGGTAATTAAGACACCAGCATTTATCCCAGTGGGAACTAAAGCAACTCTTAAATCAGTACTTCCAGAATCATTAAAGGATTTAGGAGCGCAAGCAGTGTTAGCAAATGCTTATCACCTTTATCTACAACCTGGCTCTGAGCTAATTGATCGAGCAGGTGGCTTAGCAAAGTTTATGAATTGGAATGGGCCAACCTTTACCGATTCTGGCGGCTTTCAGGTTTTATCTCTGGGAGTTGGTTTTAAAAAAGTCATCGCAATGGATGAGAACACATTTCAAGACGATGATGTGATCGCCGATGATAAGCAACGCCTTGCTCATGTTGATGATGATGGCGTTACCTTTAAATCACACTTAGATGGCTCACTACACCGCTTTACCCCAGAGGTTTCTATGCAGGTGCAGCATCAAATCGGGGCCGATATTATTTTTGCCTTCGATGAGTGCACAACTCTTCACAATACAAGAAGTTATCAAGAAAAAGCTTTAGAGCGGACCAGATTATGGGCCCTGCGGTGTTTAAGTGAACATGATCGCCTAACTAAAGCGCGAAGTGATAAACCATATCAAGCATTATTTGGTGTTACTCAAGGGGCTCAATATGAAGAGCTGCGAAGAAAATCTGCAAAAGATTTAGCAAGTATGAGCCAGAATGGCGTTAGCTTTGATGGATTTGGCATAGGTGGGGCTCTAGATAAACAAACACTTGGCGATATTTTAAAGTGGGTTAATGAGGAGCTACCTGCGGATAAGCCCCGTCACTTTT
>JAQCGQ010000064.1 GCA_027730465.1 Actinomycetota bacterium
AAAGGCATAACCAATTGGACCGAGTCCAGTGGCTAAAATCATGTAGCCAATTTGTGACATAGTTGAGGCGGCTAGTACTTTCTTAATATCATCTTTAGCAGTTCCAATAATTGCGCCAAATAGCAAAGTAACGCCACCAATAATTAAGACCATCATTTGTGCAATTGGGGCCTCATCAAAAATAAAGTTTGAGCGCGTAATTAAATAAACACCTGCGGTAACCATTGTTGCAGCGTGGATTAATGCAGAGACCGGTGTAGGACCAGCCATAGCATCACCTAACCAAGATTGCAGTGGGAATTGAGCTGATTTTCCACAAGCTGCAAGTAATAACATTAAGCCGATTGCAGTTAGTTGAGTTGTAGAGGCGCTCTCTGTTTGATCTTTAATTCCAGCAAATGAGACATCGCCAAAGGTTGCAAATGCAATCATGATGGCAAGTGATAGACCAACATCACCAACTCGGTTAGCTATAAATGCCTTCTTTGCTGCAGTGGCATATGCAGGCTTTTGATTCCAAAATCCAATTAGGAGATAGGAAGCAAGACCAACACTCTCCCAACCAACATAAAGATTTAAATATGAATCCCCAAGCACTAGCAACAACATTGCGGCGATGAAAAAGTTTAAGTATGCAAAAAATCGGCGGCGGTCTAAATCATGAGACATATATGCAATTGAGTAAATATGAATCAGTGTGCCAACACTAGTTATTAATAGCACAAAACAAATAGATAATTGGTCTAGTAGTAATGAGGCATCTACATTAAATGAACCTACTGAGATCCAAGTAAATAATTTTTGGGTTACCGCACGTGATTCTTCTGCTCTTCCTTGCATTGCAAAAAATTCAATCACGCCAACTGTAAATGTGCAGGCAGAAACGATCGTAGCCATGACATGTCCCCAAGAATTTGATTTTTTCCCAGCTAAAAGCAAAATAGCAGAGCTAAATAATGGGAGCGCAATTAACCACACTAAATTTGCTGAAGTCAACATTTTATAGTTTCAATAAACTTGCATCATCAACTGATGCAGAACGACGAGATCTATAAATAGTTACGATAATTGCAAGTCCAACTACAACTTCACACGCAGCAACAACCATTGTAAAAAATGCAACAACTTGACCATCTAAATTTCCATTTATGCGCGCGAAGGTAACAAAGGCTAAATTTGCTGCATTTAGCATTAGTTCAATGCACATAAAAACAACAATTGCATTACGCCTTACTACAACACCAATAGCACCTATCGTAAATAAAATTGCGGAAAGATAAAGATAGTTAGCGATTGCCATCACTTCTCCTCTTCCTCAGCATGAAGTTGGAATTTAGAACTTTCGATAATGTCACCTCTGGCTTGTAAAACTGCAGAGATTGAACTTGGTGCAGCTTCTCCAGTAGGCAATAAAGCTGGTACATCTACTGCGTTATGTAGAGCATAAACACCTGGACCGGGAAGGCCTGCTGCATCTTTAAGTTCGCCTTTTCTAAATCGAGCGATAGATAAATCTCGTTGAGCAAATTTAGATCGAGATTTTTGGCTGTGAGCTAAAACCATTGCACCCAAGGCCGCAGTGATTAAAAGTGCTGAAACAACTTCAAAAGCAAAAACGTATTTCGTAAACAATAATTCAGCAATTCCATTTGCGTTACCTGCAGAATTTGCATCAATAAAAACAGCTGTTGGCCTACCAAATGTTGCACGAGAAATCAAAGATGTAAGTAGGCCTCCAAAACCAATTGCTGCTGTAATTGCGATAGGACGCAATCCCTTTATATTTTCATCGAGCGAATCAGATGTATCAACACCAACTAACATTAAAATAAATAAGAAGAGCATCATTACAGCTCCGGTATAAACAACAATCTGAACAATTCCTAAAAACAGTGCGTCTTGGGCAATATAAAAAATGGCTAGGGAAATCATTACCCAAGCTAGAAGTAGTGCAGAATGAACCGCTTTTTTAACTAGCAGCATTCCGATTGAAGCTAAAATAGAAAGCGGCGCTAAAAAATAAAACAATACGGATTCTGGGCCAGCTGTTGTGCCAATATCGAGAGCTAAATTAATCATTTTTAGCGATGCCTTGGGATGGATGTGATCCAGTTACTTCACCACGATAATAATTACCATCATCTGTATTTGGATACATTGGATGTGGTGGTGGGACCATTCCCGCTCTAAGTGGACCAAGTAGATCATCTTTTTCAAATATTAATTTTGCACGGGTGTCATCAGCTAATTCATACTCATTTGTCATAGTGAGTGCTCGGGTAGGACATGCCTCAATACAAAGTCCACAAAAAATACAACGTAAGTAATTAATTTGATATACCTTGCCATACCGCTCACCTGGTGAAAATTGCTCACCCTCTTTGTTATCGGCGCCTTCAACATAAATAGCATCGGCTGGACATGCCCACGCACACAACTCGCAGCCAATACATTTCTCAAGTCCGTCAGGGTGACGGTTTAATTGATGTCGTCCATGAAATCGCTCCGCCGTAGGTTCTTTAACCTCCGGGTATTGAACAGTATTAACTTTTTTGAACATGGTTTTAAATGTGACCCAAAAACCAAGAAGTTGTTTGCCTAAGCTTGAACTTTCATGGTTGGTAATAGGCACCTTTGCGGCATCAGATTTCGCTAAACCAAACTCATCAGATCTGGGCACTAATTCATCAGCCATTTAATTGCTCCGCTCTTGAGTTGGGAATTTCTGGCACTGGAAAATCTGGCTCTTTGGAATTAATAACCTTTGACGCAATAGCGGTTTTAACCTTTGCTCGGTCTGTAAGTGAAGTTATTCCTATATATATTAAAGCTACTGAAAAAATAAAAGCAACCACTAAAAAGTTGGAACTTTCGCGTTGAGACATTACTCGCAATATTGAAACAATCATAATCCAGGCAAGTGAAAAAGGAATTAATACTTTCCAGCCAAACTTCATAAACTGGTCATACCGCAGACGTGGCAAAGTTCCACGTAACCATACAAATACAAAGAAGAAAGCTAATACCTTTATAAAGAACCAAACCAATGTGAACCAACCACCTAGCCATTGTTCTGTAAAACCAAGTCCAGGAAGGGCTCGATAACCACCTAGGAATAATGTTGTTGCTAAAGCAGATACTGCAATTATATTTACATATTCTGATAAGAAGAATAGTGCGAATTTAAGTGATGAATATTCAGTATGGAATCCGCCAACTAGTTCACCTTCTGCCTCTGCTAAATCAAATGGTGCACGGTTAGTTTCACCAACCATAGATATGGCATAAATAATAAACGATGGGAAAAGAATTACGGCATACCACCATCGATCTTGCGCTGCCACAATTTCAGAGGTAGACATTGATCCTGAATATATAAATACTGCAACTAAGGACAGCCCCATAGCAACTTCATAAGAAATAACTTGAGCAGATGAGCGAAGTCCACCTAATAAAGGATAGGTAGAACCAGAAGACCAACCTGCTAAAACAATCCCATAGACGCCAACGGAGGCAATCGCTAATACATAAAGTACACCGACAGATAAGTCGGTAAGTTGCATCGCGGTTTGATGGCCAAAGAAATTGACCTCACCAGTTAATGGAATTACTGCAAAAGCCATGAAGCATGCAGTTGTGCTGATAATTGGGGCTAATACAAAAACAATTCGATCAGCTGTTTTTGGAATTAAATCCTCTTTCAAAGCTAGCTTTACACCGTCTACTAATGCTTGTAATAACCCAAATTTACCAACTCTGTTAGGTCCACTTCGTTGTTGCATACGAGCAACAATTCGCCGCTCCCCCCAAACTGACATAATTGTTAAAAATACACATGCAGCAAAAATTATTACCCCTTTAAGGGCAATAACCCAACCTGGATCCTGGCCGATTAACTCTGCATTACTCATGCTTTGGCCACCTTAACAATTGAATTGCTAACAACGCCTAAATTTCTAATTAGCTGACTGCTTGCTGAATTACGAGGTAACCAAACACTAGCTTCTACAATATCAGCGATCTGGCAAGGTAATGTGATTGCGCCATACTCATTTGAAACTCTAACTAGTTCACTTTCTTTAACTCCAAGTTTTTTTGCCCTATCTGGACTAATTACTACAACTGATTTGCGAGCAGTTCCCGCAAGATTATCCTCACCATCTTGTAGTGAACCTTTATCTAGTAAATTTCGCCATGAGGTAAGAATAGCTTCGTCACTTGATACATTCTTAACAGCAACAGGGGTAACTGCTTTCATAATATTTTTTGCACCATCCCAATTACCAATTGAATCAAATTCAACTCGCGCTGCCTTAACTGTAGGTAGGTTAATCGGCTTACCAATTTCATCAGCTAACATGGATAAAATTCTTACATCGCTTCTATTTAATGATTGAGCGACTGCTGCTTCAAATTTACGGATATTTCCTTGCCAATCCATAAATGAGCCACTTTTTTCAACTACGGCAGCAACTGGCAGTACCACGCTGGCAATATCTGTAATGTCACTATGCCGAATCTCTAATGAAACTATGAACTTCTTTGACAACTTTATCTTTGCGTCAGGTGCAATATCCATTGGGTCAACTGCGCCAATTAGTACTGCCTGTAGATCAGAGTTAATAATCTCTAGAGTATTCATTCCAGATTCTGTTGGTAGTGAAGAAGATGACCAAACAGTTGCAATATCAACTCTAGATGCTGAATCAGAAACTAACCTATTGCCAGGTAATAAATTTGCTGCGGCGCCCGCTGCAATAGCACCACGCTCTCCTGCTCTTCTTGGTACCCAACCAAGTTTTGCACCAGATTGATTTATCAGCTTTAACACTTCAGATAGTGCTCCGGGTGTTTCTGATAATCGCTCACCGACTAGAATTACTGTCTTTTTGGTTAGCGTGGTAAGTGAAGAAATAGCTGAAATCTCATTACCGGCAGCACTTTTAATTAGATTTGCCTTTAACTTTTCACTACCCCTACTTGCAAATGGTGCAATTGTTGTAACTTTTATGGATCTTTTGTAGGTCTGTTTATAAATGCGAAGAAAAATAATTGGTGATTCA